>JAZQUC010000035.1:0-8284 GCA_045631075.1 Candidatus Fimenecus sp.
GTAATCACACTCTGTTCAGTATTCGTAAGCTTCATAGCCAGCCTCTGTGCAAGTAGCATCCTTGCCTTCAACCTGAACAAGTGTATCCTTATGTTTTGTTGCAGGAATTTCAACATAAGTTGTGTAATCACAAGCTGTGCAGTATTCATATGCTTCATAGCCAGCCTCTGTGCAAGTAGCATCCTTGCCTTCAACCTGAACAAGTGTATCCTTATGATTTGTTGCAGGAATTTCAACATAAGTTGTGTAATCACAAGCTGTGCAATACTCATAAGCGTCCCAACCGATTTCAGTACAAGTGGGAGCCTTAGCATCAACTGAAACAATATTATGTCCAACAGTTACAACATCAGAAAGATATACATTTTCGCCTACTGAGGTCTTACATACGTATGTTTTTCCGCACTCAGGGTTCTGTAAGGTCTTATCTGTTTCTGTTTCATCCATTTCACTTATTTTTATAAGCTCAATTTCAAATTCTGTAGTTTCATTAGCAACATCAACATCTATTCCGACAATTACTTCTGCATCGGAATCTATTGTTACACTTGCTTTTCCCGTAGTTCTTACATACTCTTCAATTGAATAGTCCTCTGTGTGAACATTCAAATCAAATGAACGAGCAGATGTTGTTGAAACTGTTATCATATCTCCTGCTTCAACATCAACAGTAAATAATTCGACATACCAACCGCCATGCAACCATTTTTCATTTTCAAAGATTACCTCGTCAATAGCCGTTACATTATCAGGTGTAAGTACAATTTTTTCTGCCTCATACCATTGGAAAGTGGCATTAGAATTATTAAAGTCAACTGTGTAACCATTTTCCGCTGAAGGTTGCTGAGTGAATGCATTTGCAACAACATAAACATAAAGTTCACCGGTTGTTTCATCATATTCTGTTTTTTCCAAGAAGCAATTCTCGAATTCAGAACAATAATTTACAGTATATTTTTCCGCTTCTTCAGCATTTTCAATTCCTTCAAGAAGCTTAAATTTTCCTGTAATATCAATCCAAGCGTCAATAGTTAAGCCATCACCTGAGTAATCAGCCACATTGATAACTGCCTTTGCAACATCTGTATTGTAAATGGATGCATCAATATGAGCCACTCCATCGCTTGTTTCAAGAACGGTATCATAAATGTTAATTATACTTGAATATTCCATACTACAGAGTATAGCTACTCCATCACATTTTATTTTACCACCATAAAGATTTACAACACAGTTATCTCGATATACAGATATATCGTTATTTTCAAGAGTTCCGTTATATAAATTTATTTCACGAGCTCCGTTGTAAGTCAAAATCCCACCAGTTGCATCTGTACTTATAATTTTGCCTGTATTTTCAGCAGAAGTATCATATATGGAAAGTGAACCCTGAACATACAAAACAAATTTTTTTGAACTCCATGTATAACCGTTAAGGTCAATTTCGACATCAGAACCTGCATCCGTATGAAATAGGGTATTGTAGTAAAGAGTTGAAATATCACTTGCTAACTTATATTTGCCGGCGGGAATGTATTGATATACAACAATACCAGAAATTACTTTATAATACACTTCCACTCCGTCAATACAAAGAACACCTTCATCGTTTACCGTAAGTATTTTAGCATCGCTGAAATCGGGTGTTTCATCAGCCGCAAAGGCCATAGGAATTGTTGTTACAATCATTAAGATTGCAAGGATGATTGATAATGTTTTTTTCATTGTTTTTTCTCCTTTCGGGGATAAAATTTACATATAAAAAAACCGCCCGAACCCACACTGAACAGTGAGTCTGAACGGTTATTTACCAAATATTAAACGCATGGAAATAGGCAGAGTTATCTCTGTCTGTCTGATAGATTGTCGCAAACTTCATATAAACAGTCAACCTTTCCGTGATTTCTGTATCGTCATTATAGCAGAAAATATCAACGGTGTAAATATTTTCAAAAAAATAAATGCTCAATAAAAGGATTTTTTCTTGTGTGACAATATTAACATAATAACTATCAACTTCATTAGCAAGTGATGTTCCAAAATCGAATATTAGCAGAACGGGATTTTCATTAGCAAAAAACCGAAAAATCTGCTAATTTCCATTAGCAGAAAAAATTACTGAAAAGCTAAAGAGAAAAAAGATTTCCACGAGTTTGAATTTTTGAGCAAAGAAACTCACCACAAAAATCAAAAAGCCGAAATTCCTTGTAAAATCAAGGCTTTTTCGGCTTTTTTATGGCACCCTCTACCGGGATCGAACCGATATCCAGGTCTTAGGAGGACCTCATTCTATCCATTGAACTAAGAGGGCAAGAGTGACAATATAAACTTTGTATCAATCGCTTTTAGAGGAAAAGCGGTTGTTATAACTAACTTTTAGGAGGGATTTATTCTATCCATTGAACTAAGGAGGCATATTCAAGGCAGAAATTTTTTCTGCCTTATTTTTTTAATCTACTTTATAGCTTTGTGACCATTGGTCAACCATCTTGTCGAACGCTTCACCCTTTAGGCTTCTTAAACACTGGGTTCTGTACTCGTTATAATATCCATATGTTTCGTCAAATACATCTATTCGTTGAACAAGGAAAGCATAATCATCCAATGTGATTGTTCGTGCTGAACCGACACTCATTGTTGCGACTTCTTTGTAAAAACCACTTGGGAATGTTCCGTCGTAAGAAGAGTTGATAATAGTGTTTCGCACATCATTGTCAGTTGATGCTTCAATTGGTGTTCCTGTGTTAATCAGCGCTTCGGATTTTGCAAAATCATTTATAATAACTGCTTTTTCAGAGTCTGTCATAGGAACAGTTGCGCCTGTTTCATCAATATTGAACAAGTATCCTGTTGAAAATGCGATTGCAATATAATTTGACTTGAAATACTTTTTAAGTGTGTCTTCACTTACAGGCTCAACGCCACCCTGGCCATAATAATAATCAAGAAGTGCTTCTTCATAAACCTTTGATGTTTCAATTTTATAAATAGTCTGTCGTGAAATATCTTTCTTTGTATAGTGAACCCCATACAAATGCCATAAGTCGTCAACCTTTAATGAAAGATTTGACTTTTGCACAGGAGACAGCTTTAAATTTCTTTTTGCAAACTCTGAATTGATAGTGACATATCGTGAAATGGCTTTTGTAATTTCACTTTCATTTCCGTCATACAAATCTTCAAAATATGCATAAACTTCATTATCGATTTTCGTTCCGTTAACCTTTACTTTTGCGGGACCTGAGCAGGACACGAATGAAAAGGAACAGATAACCGCTACAAGGATTAATGCAACCACTTTTTTCATTGTGCATCCTCCTTTGACTGTATATATTCCTTATAAAGCTTGTCCTTTAAAAGACGCTTTTCTTTTTCAAGACGGCGTTCTTCCTTAACCTTTTCTTTATTTTTACCGATAATTCCATTTCGTAAAAATGCAACAAGCAACATTGTGATTACTGCGCCAACAGAACAGCTGATAAAATCAACCATTGTGTCTGTATTACCCTTCTGGAGGGTCATTCCGTAAAGGCTGTCCATTGTGAATTCATATACTTCCCAACCAACAGCAATGCCAAGTGCAAAGGTTATTGAGAAAAGGGATGACATTGCAGGACCTAAATCCCCACGCTTACGATAGATAATATTGGCAAAGTCATAACCAAACCAAGCAGAAAGCACACCTGATGCAAAATGAGTAACAATATCAAAATGCTCAAATGTTGTCCTGTTGTTGATTGTTGAGCCGACACAAACACCGATAAATATAAAAAGTGAGAGCATTGTCTGAGTTGATGCTTCAATCTCGATTATAAATGACTTTTTGCCGAAAATCTGGAAAAAGTCCCAAAGGTGAGTAAAAATGATTGCAAAAATAGCTTCTAAAAACTCTACAACAGAACCGTGGAACAAGCCAAATATGCCCCAGCATAAAATAATTACACGGAGACAAATCCACAATATTCTCTGATTTTTAGGCAAGAAACCATAAGTTTTAGTCATTTTTTAACCACCAAAAGTTTTATTATATAAATAATATCATATATAAGCCCTTTTTACAAGGAAAGTATAACGAAAGAACATCCGTCAATAAAAACTTCACCATTCTGAACATTATCACCATAAAGTGTTTTTGCATTATGATAAAATTCAGGTAAACGATAATTTATTGAATGTTCATTCTTATTTACAATAACCATAACATCACCGTTTTCATCACAACGACGATAAGCTACACAACCGAGCATATATGAAACAGGGTAGAATGAGCCTTTTTCAAAAACCTTGTTTTCAGTTCTTATCTCACCCATTGTTCTGTAAAAAGTAACAAGTTCCTGATTTTCCTTTCCCCAAGGATAGCAACCGCGGTTAAACGGGTCTTTATAACCCTGCATACCTGCTTCGTCACCATAATAAACAGATGGGACACCAGGTAGTGTATATTGTAACGCAACGGCACATTTTAAAAGTTTAACACCCTTTGCATACTTTTCATCATCAAGAAAATGCTGTGACTGCCATACTCTGTCACGATATTCACAGGATTCACCTGTCATTTTTGTTATGGCTCTTTCTGTATCGTGAGTGCCAATATGATTCATCATAACATCAAGACATTGTTTAGGGTAATTTTCCACAATCTGCATTACTGTTTCCATAAAATTCTCTGCTTTTCCGTTACGACAGAAATCAAGAATAGCATTTGCAAAAGGATAATTCATTACAGAATCAAACTGACTGCCTAAAAGATAACGGCGTCTGCTACCGTAACTGTGCTTTGTTGTGGCATCTTCCCAGACTTCACCCATTAAGAGTGCATCAGGTTTAGTTGATTTTAATCTATCTCGTAATTCGTCAATAAAAATGTCAGGTAATTCGTCGGCAACATCAAGACGGAAACCGTCAGCACCAGCTTTAAGCCACTTTTCCACAATTCCGCCTTTACCATTGATGAAATTACGATATTCTTCACCTTCTTCAATAACTTCAGGAAGAGTGACAAACCCCCACCAGCTTTGATACTTGTCAGGATAATCTGTAAATTTATACCATTTATAGTATGGACTTTCAGGTGAATTGTATGCTCCTAATGTTTCATATCTGCCTTTTCGGTTGAAATAAACACTGTCGTCACCTGTGTGAGAAAAAACACCGTCAAGAATAATATGAATACCCAGTTTTTTTGCTTCTTTACAGAGATTTTTAAAGTCCTTTTCAGTACCCAACACAGGGTCAATTTTACCGTAATCGGCAGTATCGTATCTATGATTTGAATGTGCTTCAAAAATAGGATTAAGATAAATACAATTTACTCCAAGTGATTTAAGATAAGGAAGTTTTTCCTGAATACCCTTTAAATCTCCACCAAAAAAGTCATTATTCAAGACTTTTCCATCAGGAGTTGGTCTCCATTCAGGTTCATTTCCCCAATCATCACGCATTACGCGGTCAGTTGGTATGTTTTTCTTACTTGTACCTGAATTATAGAATCTATCAGGAAAAATCTGATAGATAATACCACCTTTAAGCCAATCAGGTGTTGTAAAATCTTTTTCAGTAACGGTTAACTGCCAATCCCTTCGGGCAAACTGTGAACCTGCAAAGCCACCTATGCCATTGTCACATTGAAGTACAGAGCTTCTTCCATAAGATGAGCAATAGTCAAAATGATACCAATAAAGACCTTCTGTTTCTATGCTTGTATGAATATCCCAGATTTCTGCGTCATCACCGCACATACCTGCCCACTGCATTTCTCTTTCTTCATAAGCACCGTCATCACGACGAAAAACAAAAAGTGCCTTGTTACAACAAAAAGAGCGTGGCATACAAAGGCGAAGATGGATTTCTTCACCTGATGATACGCTTCCAAATTTATTTTTAAAAAATGAATCTCTTGAGTTATATGGGATAAAATTCATTAGTGCACCGCCAAAATTGATAATAATATATTTTACCAAATCAAAAGATATAATGCAATAGAAAAAGGATAGTGATGTTTGATGATAAATTGGAAGTTGCAGGGGAAATGCAGAATTCAGAATGCAGAATTAAGGAACTGCGTTGCAATTATAACGCCTCCCTCTGACGAGGGAGGTGGCAAAATCTTTGATTTTGACGGAGGGAGAGATAGTTTTTCCGTTCACTAAATCTCTCCCTCAGTCTGCTTCGCAGACAGCTCCCTCGTCAGAGGGAGCCAAAAAAGATATATCAAACTCCTCGATAAATTATAATTTGCCATAGAAAAAGATGATGCAAAATTATTTTTACATCATCTTTTTTGTTTATTTTTTATTCAGCTGTGATTGATTAAAAACTGTCTGTATCTGGAATAACAACATCTGTTACAACATCACCGATTTCGTATGATGGTTCGTCAGGCTTTACACTTGGATTTTCCATTGGTTTTTCAGGTTCAACAGGTGTTTCTGTTGGTGTATCTTCTGTTACATCCATCTGCTTTGCAAGGTGAGAATATATTTTCATTTCATCGTCACTCATAGCAATAAAATCAAATTCCTTTACTGCAAGTGTATGCATTGTGTTATCAATCAAACAAGTTACTGCAACAGTAAATGGTTTTTCTGCACTTTCAAGTGATACATCACTTATATCGATCACATATTTTTCACCAACCTGAAGCACCGTATCCATCTTGTGATTATATTCCATATCTGCGCCATTAATCTTTACACAAAGGATACGGATTGATGATGTTTGTGAAAGATTTTCGATAATCAATTCTGTATCCGCTGATGAATGATAACCCACATCTGTATTATTGAAATGAACATAGATATTATCAGCATGCTTTTGTGTATAGTTAAACTGTGGATATCTGTCATCATCAAAAACTGTTTCAAGGTCATCCCAAAGGAAGTTACATACAATCTGTCTTGTATATGGGTCATTAAAATACTGACCATGTCCCTGACCTATTGCATACCATGTGCTATCAGGTAACGCACCTGTTGATGCATCAATGTTGAATTCAGGTGAAATATGATAATGTGTCGGGTCATCACAAACTAATCCGTTCTGAACATAATCAGCTTCAAAGGTTTCACCGAATGGTGCGCAAGTAGCACCACCTGAACTCAAATATGTATCGATAAGGAAGTCGGAATTTGTTCCTACGCTACTGAGTGCTGTATATCCACAACCAACGATATAGCCGATTTTTGTTCCGTTTTTCTTTAGCTGTGCAAATTTATCGGCAAGATTTGTACCTGTGTGAACATCATTATGATATTTAACTGTATCATAATAAAGCTTTCCGTTTATTTCAGGATTTAAGTTGATAAATTCAATAACATCATTGAATCTGTCCATAGGTACAAAGTCGAGAAGTGACGGAATGTTTGAAATTCTGTAATGAATTCTTTCTTCCTGTAAAACTCTGTTTATACCACCAACAATGTTATCCAATGAAAGAAGGTCGAATATCCAGTTGAAGTCCTCTTCCAAATCAAAAGAATATTCAATAAACTTCATAATGTTTTTTAAATCAAGGTCAATATATTCCTTCATGAAAAGTGTGCTGACAAAAGTTGTGCCACCTGTTGCAGGATTGGAAAGAATTGCATTTCTTACATCACCCTTGTCACCGTAGTAATAAAGATATGTTGTACCATACTGACCACCATGACTAAGTCCCATAAGGTCAACTTTTTTACTACCTGTAATCCCTTTTACTTCCTGAATATATTCATCAAGTGCTTTTGCATAGTCAAGCTGACTTCTTCGCCAGTCAAATGTAAAACCAAAAACATTTTCAGCACCAACACGAGCAACTGTTTCTTCAACAAAAATACTTTCAGGAATATATTCTTCCATATCATTTTCTATAAGGGCAGAAACCTGCGTAGCCGCTGCACCTTTTGGATAATATGTAATATTCTGCCATGATGTGCCATCTTCAAGAATTACAAGTGGCATAAGTGTTTCTTTTACAATTGGTACAAGTGCCTCAACAATAGCATCCTCACCTACAAGCTTACCCGCAACCATTCCCGGTAAAGCTTCAAGCACCTGCTCACCAATTTTACCAAAATCAACAGGCCAAGCCTTGATAACATCACCTGTTTCAGGGTCAATTATAGGCTCACCATTTTCATCTGCATAAACAAGTGTAGGTCCTGAATAACCCTGCAACACAATAACAGGTACAATTTCTTCTTCCTTTGCAAAAGCAAAAAGTGAAAGAGTTGTAAAAATCATTACAGCTGCAATAATAACAGCTAAAACCTTTTTCATTTTTCAATCCCCATTTCAAATGAAATAT
>JAZQUC010000036.1:0-24457 GCA_045631075.1 Candidatus Fimenecus sp.
TTCTTACCAACTTCCATAACAACGTCAGAATACATCTGAATGAATCTTCTGTAGCAGTCGTATGCCCAACGAGCATTACCTGACTTAGCAGCCATAACTTCTACAACTTCTTCGTTAAGACCAAGGTTGAGGATTGTATCCATCATACCAGGCATTGATGCACGAGCACCTGAACGAACTGAAACGAGGAGTGGGTTTTCCTTATCACCGAACTTTTTGCCAGTGATTTCTTCCATCTTGTCGATGTACTCCATGATTTCAGCCTGGATATCATCATTGATTTTTCTTCCATCTTCATAGTACTGTGTACAAGCTTCTGTTGTAACAGTAAAGCCCTGAGGAACTGGAAGACCGAGACTTGTCATCTCTGCAAGGTTAGCGCCTTTACCACCGAGGAGTTCACGCATTGTTGCGTTACCCTCTTTGAAAAGGTAAACAAACTTTTTGCTCATTTTTATACCTCCAAAAAATTATTAACAAATTTATGGTTGTGCCATTGGCACACTTAACCTTATAAATTGTAACAAAAAATATATTTATTTTCAATAGTTTTTACCTATTTTTTTCCTTCATTTTAATTTTGTTTGTTTATAAACAAAAATAGTTGTTTTTCGCAATAGACTTTTGGTGTTTTTTGTGATATATTTTTAACAGATTAAACATACAGGTGGTTATTTTGGAACTTTTGAATTATGAAATATTAAATGCAAGCGGACAAGCTTTTAAAAATGCTTCTCCTATGTTCAGTTTTGACACATATCCTTGCTTTATAGATTTAGCATTTCCTAAATGTATGAGTGTTCACGATGTTGTTGTGATTTCACCAAAAAATATTGATATAAACTACACTATTTTTTCAAGCCTTGACGGTGTAAATTTTCACAGAAAAGGTAAAAGTCCGAAAATTGCAAGATATATTCGAATTTTCATAAAATATTATGATGGCGAAAAAGTTACTATTAACAATATCGAGGTGCTTGGTGAGGATTGCAGTTTTCCTGATAAAAAATCCGTACTTCGTGAGCCTGAAATCATTGATAACACAGACTTTGCAAAACCTGTTACCGATGACGAAACAATAAATGATGTTTACGGTATTATTGGCAGAACAATCGGTGAAAAATATGCAGAACAATTCGATTTAAGACTTGATAAAAGACTTAAAGATGATTATTTTTCAATCGCAACTCTTAAAGATAAAATATTGCTTACTTCCAACAGTGGTGTAGGACTTGCATCTGCATTCAATCACTATCTTAAAGAGATTTGCAACTGTCATATTTCACGATTCGGCAATCAGGTAAATCTTCCTGACACTCTGCCTCTTGTTACAGGCAAAATCGACTGTTCGACCACATTCAAATACAGATATGCATACAATTACTGTACCCATTCTTACTCAATGGCTTTCTGGTCTGAAGAACAATGGCAGAAGGAAATTGATTTTCTTGCTATGAATGGTGTAAATCTCGTACTTGATATTCTTGGAATGGAAGAGGTTTACAGACGCTTTCTTACAAAGCTCGGATATCGTCACAGAGAGATTAAAAACTTCATTACTGGTCCATCCTACTATGCTTGGTTTTATATGGGAAATGTATGCGGTATAGGCGGACCTGTTCACGACAACTTCTTCTTTGAAAAATGTCAGATGGCACGAAGAAATCACAGAAGAATGCAGGCTCTTGGCATGAACATTGTTTTACAGGCATATACAGGAATGGTTCCTCGCGATATAAATCGAAAAGACCGTGATGTGCCAACCATTGAGCAAGGTAAATGGAAAGGTATTGAGCGACCTTTAATCGTTTGTCCTGACAGTCCTTATTATGTAAAATATGCAAAACTCTTTTATGAATGTCAGAAAGAGGTTTTCGGTGATATTACTCATTTTTATGCAGGTGATATCGGTCACGAAGGCGGCAAACTTGACCGAAAAAAAGCAAAAGACAGCTATCGTAATGTTATGGAAAGTATGCTGTCATTCGATAAAGATGCAATGTGGATTGTTCAATGTTGGGCATTAAATCCTAACAAGCTTTTCACAAAATCGGTCAAGGACTATCGTGATGAACATATCCTTATGCTCGACCTTAACACAGAGAAAATCAATCACAATGCAAACAGATTCAGCCGACTTGCAAAATATGGTAATGTGCTTTGCGGACTTCTTAATAATTTCGGTGGAAGACATGGCATTTACGGTGACATTAACAAAATCCCCGACATGGTGAAAAATGCTTCACAAAAAGCAAACTTCAAAGGTATTGCACTTACTGCTGAAAGCACAAATGTCAATCCGATTGTAACTGACATTTTCTTTTCTACAATATGGGACAACATTGACAATGTAAAAGAATGGTCAAAGAAATATGCACTTCGTCGATATGGCAAGGAAAGTGAAAACATCAACGAGAGTATGGAAATTCTCCTTAAAACTGCTTATGGCAGTGACAACGGTCCATTGAGCTTTGGTGCTACTGAAACAATGGGATGTCGTCGTCCGCTTGACCCTGAAACAAAGAGATTTACTGCTCGTGGTACTGTTAAAATTCCATATTCAACAAATGATTTTGACAAAGCTGTTGGGCTTTTCCTTGAAGATTTTGATGAATTCAAAAACAATGAATGCTACATTTATGATGCAGTTGATTTGCTGAGACAATCCATTTGCAACAAGATGACCACGCTTTGCAGAAAGACAGTTTCGGCATATAAAAACAAGGATTATTCCGAATGCATTGAAACCGGTGAAAACTTGTTGTCACTTATGGATACACTTGACAGAGTACTTCTTAATTGCGAAGAATTTTTGTTCAGCTCATACATTGAGCCTGTCAAGGAATACACAGACAAGCTTGACGATTTTACAAGAGAACTTTACATGATTAACGCAAAGGCACTTATTACAACTTGGTATTGCCGATTGCTTTGTGATGACGGTAATCTTCACGATTACGCTCACAGACAATTAGGTGACCACATAAATTCATTCCATCGTATGCGTTGGAAAAAGTTCATTGAATATGTAAAAGCAATTCAAAATGATGAAAATCCAACGGAAATCGACTGGTTTAAGGTTGAGTGGGATTGGGTGCTTGGTGACACAAATTACACAAAAAAAGTGAGACATGACAATTTGAAGGTCATCAGCAAAAGTATATTTGAAGAATAAGAATTAAGAGTACGGAGTTTTGACACTCTGTACTCTTTTTGTTTATATAGCTGAACTGATAAATTATAATTTGTCGGTGACATTTAATTGGATATTATTTGGCTCCCTCTGACGAGGGAGCTGTCTGCGAAGCAGACTGAGGGAGAGATTTAGTGTACAGAAAAACTATCTCTCCCTCCGTCAAAATCAAAGATTTTGCCACCTCCCTCGTCAGAGGGAGGCATTATAATCGCGTCGCAGACCCTTAATTCTGCATTCTGAATTCTGCATTTTGCATTCCCCCGACAAACTCCAATTTGTTGCAAAAAATCGGCGGGGTCAAGACCCCGCCATAGTAAAATTTATTTTGTTTTAAGTCGAATGCTTGTTACTGAATACGCAGGCATTGTGTAGTTGAACTGATTTGAGAATCCGTCGAGAGTGAATTCTTTCATTGTGCAATCTTCAACTGCACCGAGAATATTGTCATTTCTGAGTGAGTCCCCTGCTACCTGATTGATAACTGCAGTGCTTTCGATATCTGCATTTGCAATGTTTACAGCCACAGGACTTGCCTTTTCAGTTACATTTACAAGTTTGATGATTATATCACCATTGTCGTCGTTGCTTACAACTGTATAAGCCTTTGAACTTGCCTTTACGCCAAAGTCGTAATCGATATAAAGTTCACCGTCAATATAACCCTTTACCTTTGCACCATCTACAACAATCTTGATTTCGTAGGTTTTGCCTGTTTCTATTGTGACATTCTTGGTTGTACCTACAATTTTATCAGACTTGTTGCCGTTTTCAATTTTCTGAAGACAAGAAACTGTATTCTCCCAGCCACCAATATTCCAGAAAATGTTGTTATCAATGTCTTTTACTGCAAATGGGATAATGAAGCCTTCGCCACCCTCAAGTTTTGTAGCCTGTACGGTCATTGTGTAGTTAGTCCAGCTTGTGTCACCGAAATATGCAACGCTACCTGTATTTGAATATTGCATATCAGTTGTTGTATTCACAAGAGCACCTTTTTTGATTTTCCATTTACCGTCTGTTGCGAAATTCCAGTCACGCTTTGCAAATGCTGTGTTAAATTTTTCGTGAGCAAGTGTTTCACCTGTTTTATTGTCGGTTACAATAAGGTTATCAAATTTTGCCGATGTGTACCAAGTACCAACACCAACTGCACCTGAAAGTGTTTTTTCAGTAACCTGGGCACCTGTGAATGTATGGTTAAGCACAGCTGAGCCCTGATTTCTTGAGAAAAGCTTCTGTACATAATAGTTGATTGAACCTGTTACCTGATGATTATTGAACCAGATAAGGTCAGGTGCCCAATGAGTTGCAGAAAGCTGACCGAAAAGTGGTGCATAAGCAGCCATTTCAACAATGTCACCATTTCTTTCAAGACCTGTCATATATGCAGCCTCTGAAAGTGCTGAATTGAGATTATTGCTCCAAGAAGCATATTCACCGACGAAAACCTTAAGACCACCACCGTAAATAGTGTCTGTCATATTTTCTACATCTCTCTTGTAGTTGTCTTCGTCATAATAATCAGCATTTTCATAGAACCATGATGGGTCATTGTAGTAATGATGGTCAGTTGCTGCTGCAAAATCAGAAGCATCTGTTGAACCCATTTTATCGAGCTCAGCCTTTGCATATTCGTATGATGCCAAGTAATCCTGACCGCTGATACCGTCGTCAAGACCTGAGGAATAAATCAATTCAAGTCCTTCATAAAGTTCAGGATTCTCTGCCTTTGCCTCATTAAATGACTTAAGGAAAATTGAATATCTGTCGAAATAGTCCTGTCCGAAATTTTCATTACCGATACAGATATATTTAAGCTTGAATGGTTCTTCACGACCTAAATCAATACGAACCTTACCCCATGTTGTATTTTCGTCACCACGGCAGAATTCGATAAGGTCGTGCATATCCTGAACATACTGTTTAAACTGTGCACTATCTGTTGGGATTGCACCCTTACCTCTTGCCTGACAGTAAAGTCCTGCATTAAGAACAGGAACACCGACAGCACCAATATCCTCTGCAAGCTGGAAATATTCAAAGAAGCCAAGACCATAAGTCATATAGCAAGGTAATTTATCATCAGTAAGCTCAATATTTGTCCAGAGATTTACACCCTGTTTTCTTGTTGCCACATCACCAAATTTTCCGTTAAATTCAAGTGGAAGTCCATTTTTACCTGTACCGATTGAGTCTTTCCAATCGTAAGCAGAAGCGTCATCATAACCTTCTGTGATACAACCACCTGGGAAACGAAGGAATTTTGGCTGAAGTTCTTCTAAAAGCTTACACATATCAGCTCTTAAGCCATTCTCTCGGTTTTTATATGTATTCTCTGGGAAAAGAGAAATCATATCAAAATATGCTTCACCGTTATCAATAAGCACCTGTAAAGTAACATTTGAATGTGCAGTTGCAGTTGATGTAAGAGTTGCAGTATATTTTGTCCAGTCATTTGATGTTGCAGGTATAACAGCACTTGCAACAACCTTTCCGTCAACGGCAAGGTTTACATAGAAATTACCCTCGTAGCCTTTCTTTGACTTTGCATAGAAAGACATATTGTACTTTTCACCGTCTTTAATGCTCATACCGTCAAGGAAGCCGAGATTTTCAACACCTGCTTGTCCGTCTGAAGCATTGTTCACAATAAGATAATGAGGATTGTTTTCATTAAGAGAATGGTTTGGAAGATAGTCGACCTTAAGTTTTGCACCGTTTACTGCAGTCCAACGATAAAGTTCATCATCCTGTGCAATATGATTGTACTCAAATGAACGGTTAACAACCATTTCTGCGTAAATACCACCGTCTGCTGCAAAGTTGATATCTTCAAAGAAAATACCGAACAACAAGTCACTTATATCGTGAATTTCGTCACCTGCATCAATGTTGAGTGAGTATGCACCATTTGTGTCATATTTTGATACAGTATTTGCACCTGTGTTATCAAGAACAATTTCTTCAGGCTCTGTTGTTCCTCCACCACCGTTACCGCCAATTGAACAAGCAGTAAAGGTTGAAATGAAAACTGCGATTGCCATTACAACGCTTATAAATTTGATTTCTGATTTACTCATAGCTTTTCCCTTTCATTTTATGAAAATAATTTAAGAAATATTATATAAAAAATACATCGTATAGTCAACAAATAATGCATCAGTTTCTTGACAAGATAAGAATTTTTATATATAATTTGAAACTGAATTTCAAATTCATATTGAAAGGTAATGTTATGAGTTATATTACAAAACAAAGTAAATTGGTTTATGAATTTTTAGAAAATAATCCACACAATCATTTTTCTGCTGAAGAAGTGTATTTTGCACTTGTTTCAAGTGGTGAGCATATAGGCAGAACAACAGTTTATCGTCAATTAGACAAGCTCTGTGATAATAAAAAGGTGAGAAAATTTTATTCAGGCGACAATGACGCCTGTTGCTATCAGTTTGAGGGGGAAAATTGTCACAATCACTATCATCTGAAATGCTCATCTTGTGGCACACTCATTCATACAGAATGTGATTTTCTTGATAAACTTTCAAGCCATATATTTCAAGACCATAAATTTACTCTTGATGGTTCAAAAACTATTCTTTACGGAATTTGTCAACAATGCAAGGAGGAGAAAACAGTATGACAACATTTTTACACACACATATTCACACTCCTTTATTATCATTTAATGAAATATTTGATGTAATTCTTGACGGAGTTGTTGATACGCTCAAAATGTTACCTTTTTTGTTTATTGCATTTCTTGTGATTGAATTTCTTGAACACAAGGCACAGGATAAGGTGAAACACCTTTTTACTCGTGCAGGAAAAGCAGGTCCTTTTATCGGCACATTGTTAGGTTGTATTCCACAATGCGGATTTTCTGTTATGAGTGCAAATCTTTATTCAAGCGGTATAATCGCATTGGGAACACTTGTTGCTGTTTTTCTTTCCACATCAGATGAAGCAGTAATTTTGCTGGCAACTGCTCCAAACGGCACTTTTGAAATAGCAAAACTTATTATAACAAAAATTGTTATTGCATTGATTTTCGGTTATTCGATATATTTTATTGAAAAGAAGTCACACAAAAACCATCATCACCATCATTCACACGATTTATGTGAACACGACCATTGTGGTTGTGAAGAAAATGGTGGAGTTTTATTACCTGCTCTTATTCACACAGGTAAAGTTTTTGGATTCTTGCTTTTATTTACAATTATCATCAATCTTGTTGTCTCTTTTGTAGGTATAGATAGGTTATCACAGCTTTTATTATCCGATTCTGCTTTCCAGCCATTCCTTTCTGCATTAATAGGCTTTATACCTAACTGTGCATCATCAATTCTTCTTACTCAGTTATACACTCAAGGGACATTAAGTTTTGGCGCATTGATTGCAGGACTTTGCACGAATGCAGGTGCAGGATTGCTTATTCTTTTCCGTGATAAATCTAAATTAAAAGAAAATTGTAAAATTTTAGGAATTATGTATCTTTGTGCTGTAATTCCCGGAATAATTCTGCATATTTCTCAAATAATTTAAAATAGTTCTTTACTTTCAAGTTTTAATGTGTTAAAATGCTAAATAGGAATATAGCTTGGGAGGCTTATTAAAAAATGGGAATTGATTTTAAAAACGAAAACACAGAGTTTCTTGTTAAATGTATTTTACAGTTAAAAGACGAAAAGGAATGTTATGATTTCTTTCAGGACCTTTGTACTGTAACTGAATTTCACGCTATGGCACAGCGTTGTGTTGTTGCCAAAATGCTTTCTGATAAAAAGGTTTATAGTGAAATTGTCAAATCAACAGGTGCTTCAACAGCTACAATCAGCCGTGTTAACCGTTCACTTCAGTATGGTGCTGATGGCTACGAAAAGATTTTTGAAAGAGTAGAAGAATGAGTTACGGTATTTTTTCATCAGTTTATGATATCCTGACTGAAAATGTAGAATACGAAAGAATTGCCGACAGAATATGCTCTCTGTTACACGAAAACGGTGTTGACGGAGGGCTTTTACTTGACTTGGGCTGTGGCACAGGTACTCTTTCGTTTTTATTGGAGCAAAAAGGCTTTGATGTTATTGGTATTGATGCCAGTGAAGATATGCTTTCCGTCGCAAATGAAAAGAAATACGAGGATAATTCCTCTGCTCTTTTCCTTTGCCAAAAAGCAGAAGAACTTGACCTTTTCGGTACAATTCAATGTGCTGTTTCAAGTCTTGATACATTTAATCACATTGACAATATAGAAAAAATTGAAAAGGCAATTTCCCTTGTATCTCTTTTTATGGATATGAACGGAATATTCATATTTGATATGAACACACCATATAAGCACAAGGAAATTCTTGGAAACAACACTTTTGTCTATGATATGGACGAAGTATATTGTGTTTGGCAAAATTCTTATAATAAAAATGCAGAAAGAACTGACATTGACCTTGATTTCTTTATAAAAAACGAGGACAATGAGGATTATGAACGATACAGTGAAAGTTTTTCTGAATATATATATGACACAGAAGACATTATCAACATAATAAAAAAATGTGGCTTTACACTTTTGGCAACAAATGATGATTACAGTGAAAATGCCATGAGTGATACCACACAAAGAATAACATTCATAGTCAAAAAAACAGAAACTATTTTTAAGGATGAATTAAAATGAACAAACTTGTAAGAATGATTTCAGATGACGGTACATTATACTGTCTTGCACTTAATTCAACAGAAATGGTAAGAGAAATGCAACAAACTCACCACACATCAAAGGTATGTTCTGCTGCTCTTGGCAGACTTATTACAGGTGCTTCCATGATGGGCGTACTTTTAAAGGGTGAAAAGGATACTCTTACTCTTAAAATGAGTGGTGGTGGACCTGCATCCCCTGTTGTTGCAGTTGCAAACTCAAAAGGTCAGGTCAAGGGTTACATTGGTGATTCAAGAGTTAATCTTCCACTTAATAACAAAGGAAAGCTTGATGTTTCAGGTGCTATCGGTAAAGATGGTTTCCTTACAGTTATCAAGGATTTAGGGTTGAAAGAACCATATTGTGCACAGACACCTATTATTTCAGGTGAAGTTGCAGAAGATATCACAGCATACTATGCAACAAGTGAACAGACTCCTACTGTATGCGCTCTTGGTGTACTTGTTGACCCACAGACAGAAGAAGTACTTTTAGCAGGTGGATTTTTAATTCAACTTTTACCTACTGCAGGTGAAGATACTATTTCACTCGTTGAAAAGAGCCTTGAAGGTATTAAACCTGTTACAACAATGCTTGCAGAAGGACTTACACCTGAAGACATATGTAAAACTGTTCTTTCAGAATTCTCAATGGAACTTCTTGACACACAAAGTGTAGAATACAAATGTGATTGCAGTACAGAACGAGTAACAAGAGCACTGATTAGTGCCGGTGAAGAAGGACTTCGTGAAATGGCAGAAGATGAGCAAACTGAGGTTTGTTGTCATTTCTGTAACAAAAAATACATCTTCCCAAGAGAAAAAATTCTTAAGCTCTTAAAAGAAGCAAGTAAATAAAAATGTGATAATAAAAAGCACCCGAGTGGGTGCTTTTTATTGTATTTATTTTTTCTTTGGTGCCTTAATTTTGTTGAGCTTTGCATTAATTCCAAGAATCTGTTCTTTACTTAATGCACCACCGAGCATTGAACAAGCGCGTTTGATTGTGAAGCCCTTTGCCATACCGTAGATGTTTTTGAGCATTGCTGGTGTAAGCTTGAAGCCACCGAGTGGACCTCCGCCACCTTTCTTTTCTTCACCATCTTCGTCTTTTTTATCCTTGCCACCGCTCATAGCGTCTTTAAGCATCATTACAAAGTTGAACATTACGATTTTACCACGGAATGTGCTCATAATGTCACCAATTGTACTGTTGATTGAAAGATATCCGTCAGGCATATTGATTTCAAACCAGTTGATAACCTGACCTTCTTCTTTCATGATATAAGCTTCGTTTGGAGTATCAACCTTGTTGATTGTAGCAGTATCTGTAAGGTCACCTGCAACAACTTTAAGTTCAGTTGTACCTTCGTTCTTAACATCAAAGTAAAAGAATGGATATTTGCCCTTTGTCTGTTTACCAACGCTTACGCCATTAGCGAAAAGTTCGATTTCGTCACAGTTTGAATAAACAGTAACCTTTGTTACGTCCTCAACTCTGTCAACATATCTCTTTGAACACAAGTGAAGAACAGGTGAGTCAGAGAGCCATGCTTTGTAAGCGTAGAATGAGTCCTTCTTATACTTTCTGTCGAAAGTTACAAGACCCTTGTGGTTCATACCATTTTCGCCACCCTCTGAACGAGCATCAGCAGCAAAGTCGAACATATTCCAAACGTGAGTTGCCCAGAGATATGGTCTGTCGGCAATCTGTTTGATAAGTTCTTCATGGTAGTATGACTGATATTCTTCTGTATAGTCACCCTGAGTAGGAGTGGAAGTGTGCCAGTTAAGTGCTTCACAACCATATTCAGAAATACCGATTGGCTTGTTTGGGTATTTCTTGTGGAAATCATCAAACCAAGGGCCGTTCATTTCTGTTGAACCACCGTACCAACCGAAGTAGTGGTTGTATGAAAGAACATCAGAAATATGAACATATTCGTCGTTAATATCACACATTGAAACTGCTGCGATAGTTGTAAGACGAGTTTTATCCATTTCGTGAACCATATCGTTAAGGTCTTTATGGTTCTTGATAAGGTTTGGATTAGAACCCGCAATAGTAATCTCGTTTGAAAGACCCCATACAACGATTGATGGGTGGTTGTAGTTCTGAACAACAAGCTCCTTCATCTGTGAAATTGTGTTGTCATAACCTGTTGGCATATGGCTTGAAATATATGGGATTTCAGCCCAGAGAACAAGACCAGCTTCGTCACAAAGGTCATAGAAAACCTGTGAATGCTGATAGTGTGCAAGACGGATTGTGTTAGCACCCATTTCAAGAATAAGCTGGAGGTCTTCCTTGTGCATTTCAGGTGTAAGTGCGTTACCAACATCAGGTCTGTCCTGATGACGGGAAACACCACGAAGAGGATATTCACGACCATTGAGGAAGAAACCTTTTTCAGGGTCAATTTTGAATGTACGGCAACCGAAACGAGTTGAAACCTCGTCAACCTCAACACCATCACAGATAAGAGTTGCCTTTGCTGTGTAAAGATATGGGTCTTTAAGTCCATCCCAAAGGTGTACGTTCTTGATTTCGAAATCAGCGTCGTCATCATCTTCCTTTGAAGCAATAACTTCACCGTCAGCAATAATTTCGTAACGAACCTTACATTTGTCATTCTTGAAGAATGTCTTAATTTCGATTTCAGCATCTGCACCCTTGATTTTTGGTGTAACCATAATCGCAGGTGAGCCATAGTAATCAAGGTCAAAATGACATTCAGGAACACTGATAACACTTACATCACGATAAATACCACCATAGAATGTAAAGTCCGCATTCTGTGGATAAACTCTGTCATTTGCAGAGTTGTCAACTGCAACAACGAGTAAGTTAGAGTCCTTTATGTCCTTAACCTGTACTCTGAATGTTGAATAACCGCCATCGTGCTTTGTAACGCTCTTACCATTCCAGAAAACTTCGCAAGATGAGTTAACACCATCAAACTGAAGATATTTTACTTCACCGTCAGGCAACTCGTCAGCCTTGATTTCCTTTGCGAAGTAGCAAGTGCCTCTGTAATAGTCGTTGCCACCGTCCTGACCGTCTTTACCGTTCCATGTGAAAGGAAGATTAAGTGCTTCCCAATCAGCTGGAAGAGTAGCAGGAACAGATTTTGCATTTTTTGAGAAAAACCAATCGTTGTTGATAACTTTAATGTTTCTCATAATAACCTCCATAAAGTATACAAATTATCAATACAAAAATATTATACTATATTTTGTTGTAATATTTCAACCATAAAATTCAGGCAAATAATCACTTAGCAGTTTTTTTAATAAAACTTATCAAATCAAATTTGGGTGCAATCAACCAGCTTGTATATTTTCTTACAGGGGAAGAAACAAATATAAAACTTACAGGAATTGCCAACAAAATCATTACAACTGCAAAAAATTCGTCAGCACAAAAATCAAGAATATTATATTGTCGGTCAAAAGCAATCAATCCGATAATTACAAACAAATGCAAAATGTAAATATATGTTGATTGCGTACCAATTTTTGTAAAATTTGTTTTCTTTTCAGTACTTATTCCCATTACAAAAAAGAAGCTTATGAAGCCTATAATATATCTTACTATGGTTATGATAAAAAGCTCAAATCGACCAATCCCCAATAAGTCGTTATATTCACTGAAAACTCTTTTGGTAGTTAAAAGTGCCACTTCTAAAACACTATCCTTTGTGACAAATACAAACAGCAACACAAAAAACAACGCACTCAACAATTTTAACGGCACTTTTTTTAACAAATCAAATTTGCAATCAGCAGTAAGATAACCGAAAATAAAAAATGGAAAGAAATTTATAATTCTTGGTATTGGTGGTGGCATATACGGTGCAACATATAAATATACAAGCATAATCACAAGGGATAACGATAAAACAATCCACTTGTGACGGAATATTTTCAGTATATGCGGTGTTATAAGTTGATATATGCCTAACACAAGAATATACCACAACCCGTATCCGGGCTTTAATGAGCTTTTTAATGTAACATCTGCATAACCTGTAACAGAATAAAACAGCATCATAAAGACCTGAATTGCAATATATGGAACAATCAGTTTGTTTATCGTTACATGCCAATCATTACGGTTAATCCTATTTTTGGCAAAACGACCTGAAATAATCATAAAAACCGGCATATGAAAGACATAAACAAACTTATAAATACTGTTAAGCCACAGAGGTGTTCCATTTTCAAAAGGTACATTTTTTATAAGACATTCACTGATATGACCTATAAAAACGCATAAAACTAAAAAGGCTTTTGCATTGTCAAACCAATAATTTCTTTGTAACGAAACATTATTTGAAGCAACTTTAGTCATAAAATACTCCGTATAAATAATAAAATCAAAATAACAACGGAGACACCTTATAACAAAGGTGTCTCCCATTTTTTCAGATTAGTCAACTTTAATTGTCCAACCGTATGAATCTTCTAATTTACCATACTGGATACCTGTGAGCGTATCGTAAAGTTTCTGTGTAAGTTCACCAATTTCGAAATTGTTGATTTCAACAACATCTTCCTTATAACGAAGTGAACCAACAGGAGAAATAACAGCTGCTGTACCTGTACCGAATACTTCTTCAAGAGTACCGTTTTTGCCAGCTTCCATAACTGTATCAATAGCAAGCTTGCCTTCATTAACCTTGTATCCCCAGCTCTTAAGAACTTCAATACAACTCATTCTTGTAATACCTGGAAGAACTGTACCTGATGTTGCTGCAGTATAGATTTCACCGTCAAGCTTGAACATAATGTTCATAGCACCAACTTCTTCAACATACTTTCTTTCAACACCGTCAAGCCAGAGAACCTGTGAATAACCAAGTTTGTGAGCTTTTTCGCCTGCTGCCATAGATGCTGCGTAGTTACCACCACATTTGATAGCACCTGTACCACCCGGACAAGCACGAACAAATTCTTCTTCGACATAAATCTTAACAGGGTTAAGACCTTCTGCATAATATGCACCTGATGGTGAGCAAATTACGATAAACTGATATTTTGCTGATGCCTTAACACCAAGAATAGGTTCTGTAGCAATTGTGAAAGGTCTGATATAAAGGCTTGTATCAGGCTCTGATGGAACCCAATCCTTGTCAACTGAAACAAGAGCCTTAACAGCATCGACAAAGTCAGCAACAGGAATCTGTGGGATACAGAGTCTGTCGTGAGTTGACTGCATTCTTTCTGCATTCTTGTCAGGACGGAAAAGCTGAACGCTACCGTCTGCACAACGATATGCTTTAAGTCCTTCAAAGCATTCCTGAGCATAGTGGAAAACAAGTGCTGATGGGTCGAGTGAAAGTGGCTGATATGGTACGACTCTTGCGTCATGCCAGCCCTGTCCTTCATCATAATCCATAATGAACATATGGTCTGTAAAAATGTGACCAAATCCTAAATTTTTCCAATCAGGCTTAGCCTTTGGTGTTGTTGTTTTTTCAATTCTGATTTCCATTTGAAAACATCTCCAATTATGTAAATATATAATTTATTGCGGTTTATAATTTGGTACAAGGCGTTTTAAGAAAGTACGTACCTCTTCTGGTTTCAGACCACCGATAGACTTGATTTCATTTTCAATCATTTCATCGTCAATTTCAAGTGGCTTTGTAACAAAAATCTTGTCATTACCTGTTTTTCTTCTCTGGTCAAGCTCTTCTTCAAGAGAAAGTTCTTCATAAAGCTTTTCACCTGGTCGAAGACCTGTAAACTGAATATCTACATCCTTGTATGGTTCAAAGCCCGACAACTTAATAAGATTTTCTGCAAGTGAGACAATCTTAACAGGCTCGCCCATATCAAGAACAAAAATTTCGCCACCCTTTGCAAGACCACCTGCCTGTACAACAAGCTGGCTTGCCTCAGGAATTGTCATAAAATATCGTGTGATATCAGGGTGTGTAACTGTAACAGGACCACCATTTTCAATCTGTTCTTTAAAAATCGGAATAACGCTTCCGTTTGAACCAAGAACATTACCGAAACGAACAGCTGCAAACTTTGTACCCTTTGAAATTTTGCTGAAGTGCTGAACAACTATTTCGCATACACGCTTTGTTGCACCCATTACATTTGTTGGGTTAACAGCCTTGTCCGTTGAAAGAAGGACAAAATTCTTTACACCGTATTCATTAGCACAGAAAGCTGTATTGTATGTACCAAGAATATTATTCTTGACTGCTTCATAAGGACTGTCTTCCATAAGCGGAACATGCTTATGTGCTGCTGCGTGGAAAACTGATGAAGGATTGAATTCATCAAAAATTTCACGAAGTCGATTTATATCACGAACAGAGCCTATGCGAATTTCAATCTGTGGTGCACCGCAATACTGTCTGTCCAATGAATTTTTTAATGTAAATGCATTATTTTCGTATATATCAAAAATAACTATTTTAGCAGGATTATATCTTGCAATCTGACGGCAAAGCTCACTACCGATTGAACCGCCACCACCTGTTACAAGTACAGTTTCGCCCGTAACATATTTACAAACATCTGGATTAAGCTTAATTTCAGGTCGTGAAAGAAGGTCAAGCACATCAACCTTACGGATTTTATCGGTAAATGACTTGTTATATCCACCGAAGTCCTCAACATTAGGTGCTAATTTAAGCGAACAACCCGTTGACATTGCAATATCAAGAATTTCGCGTTTTCTTTCTGGTGAAATTAGTGTAATACAGAAAAGAATTTCATTAACATCATATTTTGTTACAAGTCGTGGAATATCTTCTGGTTTTCCTGCAACAGGAATATTTCTGATTCGAAGTTTCTGTTTTGTAGGGTCATCATCAACAATACAGACAGGTGAACCGAACTTATATCCTGAAAGGCTCATTTCGTAAAGGATAGTGTTACCCATATTACCTGCGCCGATAATCATAATATTCTTATTTGCTGTACCACTTCGTCTTTGCAGATTAGAACGCATCGCCCTGAATGATTTATAACCCGTTCTTATTCCAACGCAAAGGAAGGTAATAAACAAGAATGAATCAATATATGCAATAAGAGGAAGACATCCAATACCGAATAATTCTCCTGATTTCATACAGATATAATCGATAAGGAAACATATAATAGTGCTGACACCTGCACCGATGACTGTTTTTGTCAATTCAAGGAAGCCCATATATCGCCATAAGTTTGCATAAAGCTTTGAAAGAGCAAAAACACCAAGATAAACAAATGTAACATATGGCATTCTTACAAGCATCATATCCACAATATCTTTTGGCATAACTGAATAGTCCAGATAATGAAGATATATTGACGCAAGATACGACCCATTAACGAACAAGAAATCGATAAGGACCATTACAGCCTGTTGCATTCTTGAATAAGTGAAAAATTTCTTCACAAAGACACCCCATAATAATTTATTTGATATCAATTTATCATTTTACTCCTCTTGTTGACTAATGTCAATGGAATGTGTTTAAAATCCTTCAAATTCAACATTTTTATGCTTTACATTATTTATTATAAATGCTAAAATTATGTATATATAGCATATTTAAGGAGTCATTAAAATGATTGGATTAGGGAAATGGACAGGCGATATTGAAACATCAATGATTAGCGGTAATGCCATAGTTGAAATTACCGACAAAAACGGTGAATATGATTTTTCCGTTACTGTCCCCTCTTTGAAAAAGCTCCCTAATTTCAGGGTTTATGACATTAAAGAAAATGGCAACCAACTTTCAGGTAAAGCAGAAATTGACCTTATGGGGAAAATGAAAGTTGATGTATGTGTTGAAATTCACGGTGACACTTTCACAGGATATATTAAAGTGCCTTTCTTTGGCAAGATTGAAATTAAAAACGGTAAACGTATTGACTAAGTTTGCCTTACGGCAAGTGAAGTTGTATAAAATTAGTATATTCTTTTGACTATCTCTCCCTCCGTCAATGCTGACGCATTGACACCTCCCTCGTCAGAGGGAGGCATATGTAATTGCGACGCAGTTCCGAAATTATTCATCATTCATCATTCATTATTTTACGCAGGTATTTTATGAACAACAAACTAAAACAAATCTGTCCTCACGCTAAAAAGTGTGGTGGATGTCAGTTATTAAATCTTTCATACGAAGAACAGTTAAGACACAAGCAAGTCAAAACAATCCGTCTTTTAGGCAGATTTTGTCACGTTGAAGAAATTATAGGAATGGAAAATCCGTATAATTATCGCAACAAGGCACAATATGCTTTCGGTCGTGGACGAAAAGGTGAAACTGTTGCAGGTGTTTATCAGTCATCAACACACAAAATTGTTGATATTGAAAAATGTATGCTAACTGACCCAAAGGCTGATGAAATTGCAAACACAGTTAAAAAGCTTTTAAAAAGTTTTAAAATGAAGCCTTATGACGAGGTTACACGACAAGGCTTTTTAAGACATGTGCTTGTTAAAACTGCTTTTAAAAGTGGTGAAGTTATGGTGGTACTCGTCACAGCAACACCACAATTCCCATCAAAGCGCTCATTTATCAATGCACTTGTTGGCAGACATCCTGAAATCACAACAATTGTGCAGAATGTGAACAACAAATTCACAAGTATGGTATTAGGTGACAAGAGTGAAGTCCTTTATGGTGACGGAAAAATCACAGAAGAGCTTTGCGGACTTAAATTCCGTATTTCGCCAAAGGCATTTTATCAGATTAACCCAATACAGACAGAAATTCTTTACAACAAAGCTCTTGAATATGCAGATTTCAAGGGTAATGAAAGAATTATTGACGCTTACTGTGGCACGGGTACAATCGGACTTATTGCAAGCAAAAATGTCAAGAGTGTTTTAGGTGTCGAAATAAACAAGGATGCTGTAAAGGATGCAAAGGAAAATGCAAAGCTCAACGGTATTGAAAATATTAAGTTCTTCCCTGCTGATGCCGGAAAGTTTATGGTTGACCTTGCAAACAACAATGAGCAGATTGACGCAGTTATAATGGACCCTGCAAGAGCTGGAAGTGATATTCCGTTTTTGTCTTCTCTTGTGAAGCTTAGTCCTGAAAAAGTGGTTTATGTAAGCTGTAACCCAGAAACCTTGGCAAGAGATTTGATGTATTTAAGTAAAAACGGATATAAAGTAAAAAAGATTCAACCTGTGGATATGTTCCCACATACTGACCATGTAGAATGTGTCGTTTTGCTCAAACGACACAATGAATTGCCAAAGGCATAAATTGAACATAAAAGTTCATGAATTGGCTATGCCATGAATTGACCTGACGGTCATAAGTAGTATAAATAATATATTAGGGTCGTGGAGGACACCGACCCCTACGAAAAGAAAGAGGTAACTATGGGATTATTTGATATATTCAAGAAAAAAGAGCCGATGACTGATGAACAGTTGAAGATGGAATATTTATGGGACTTGTGGCGACTTGAAGAAGTGCCTGAGCCATACAACACTCTTATGACATATTACAAGGAAATCAAAAAAGAAGGTCACACACGATTTTTCCTTAACATTGCATTCTGTGGTGAGGTGGAAAAGGCTGTTGAAAAAATCGGTAGCTTGTTACCTGAAAGTCTTTGTGAAAACCTTAAGACTGCATATTCACATTATGTTATTCTTGTTAACGAAGAAAACGAAGAAACAGAACAGAAAATCCGTGAATGTGACACATTCTTTGATGAAAATGAACATTTGCTTCTTGATATGATTCAGGAATATGCAGATACTTTGGAAATATAGTTATTTTATAATGAATCCCTCCACCGCTGATGCGGTCCCCCTCCCTTTGACAAGGGAGGCTAAAAATAAAAAACCCCCTTGAAAAGGAGAAATAAATATGTTTGAAATTAAAAACAAAGAATTTTATATGGATGGAAAACCTATTAAGATTTATTCAGGTGCTATGCACTATTTCCGTACTGTACCTGAATACTGGGAAGACAGACTTACAAAATTAAAGCTTGCAGGGTTCAATACTGTTGAAACATACACTTGTTGGAATCTTCATGAACCAAAACCAGGTGAATTCCATTTTGACGGAATTCTTGATATTGAAAGATTCGTAAAAACTGCACAGAAAGTGGGTCTTTACTGTATTGTAAGACCTGGTCCATACATCTGTGCTGAATGGGATTTTGGTGGTCTTCCTGCATGGTTACTTAAAGATAAGAATATGCAGATTCGTTGCATGTATCCTGATTTCCTTACTTGTATTGAACGTTATTACAAAGAACTTTTAGGCAGACTTAAGCCATTGTTAATGACAAACGGTGGTAACATCATTATGATGCAGGTTGAAAACGAATACGGTTCTTATGGTAACGATAAAGATTATCTTCGTTTTGTTGAAAAGCTTACAATGGACTGTGGTATTGATGTTCCACTTTTCACATCTGACGGTAGCTGGAAAAATATGCTTTCAGGTGGTTCATTGCCACATATTTATAAAGTTCTTAACTTTGGTTCCCGTGCTAAAACTGCTTTCAATGTATTTAAGGACTTCCCTAATGATGGTCCTAATATGTGCGGTGAATTCTGGTGTGGTTGGTTCGACCATTGGAGAGATAAGCATCACACAAGAAAGCCCGAATCAGTTGTAAAAGAAGTTCAGGAATTTGTTGATTGTGGTGCAAGTTTCAACTTCTATATGTTCCACGGTGGTACAAACTTTGGCTTTAACGCAGGTGCTAACCACAACCCTGGTAGCGCTTATGAACCAACTATCACAAGCTATGACTATTGTGCTCTTCTTAATGAATGGGGTGATTATACTCCTGCATATCACGCAGTTCGTGACCTTTTACATAGGGCACAGGGACTCGAAAAGCAAGAGCTTTTACCATCGCCAAAGCTTCAGAGTATCGGTACTGTAAATCTTACTGAATCTGCAAGTCTTTTTGAAAATCTCGATGTAATCGGTGAAAAGCATCGTGTTCCCGTTCCTGAAAGTATGGAATTCTTCGGTCAGAATTTCGGTATGATTTACTATGAAACAGTAATCAAGGGACATTACGACCCAATTCCGTTGATGATTAGAAATGTTCACGATTTCGGTTTTGTTTATGTTGACAACAAGTACAAGAAATTCATTGACCGTACAGTTTATACAAAGCCAGGTAAATTCTCAATCGGTTCAATCTTCAAAAAGTTCACAAAGAGTGCTCAGGACACAGAGGTTGTTATGGTGGGTGCTGTTGACGGTGAAAAGAAAATCGGTCTTCTTGTTGACACGATGGGACGAGTTAACTACGGTGAAAATATGATTGACCGTAAAGGTTTCTCTGACATCTATATTGCAAATCAGCGTCAGATGGGTTACGATGTATGGACTTTGCCACTTGATAACCTTGAAAAGCTTACATACAAGTCTGTTGAAGTCTTTAATAAAGACAAGGGTGCTATGTTCTATAAAGGCACTTTCAAGGCAGAGTCACAGGCAGACTGTTTCGTTCACCTTGAAGGATTTGACAAGGGTTATGTATGGGTTAACGGATTTAATCTTGGTAGATACTGGAAAGTTGGTCCACAGAAGTCACTTTATCTTCCTGGTTGCCTTCTTAAAGAAGAGAACGAAATCGTTGTTCTTGAAACAATGGGTATGAAAAAACCTGAAATCAAGATTACAGATAAGCACGATTTAGGTTAAGAGGTGTGTTTATGGCTGAAAAATGGGTACAGGTCTGGGGACAGGCACATTCTGCACTTTCACACTTTTATTATCCATCCTGCAAAAAGACATACAGAATGGTTGTTTCATCAGCCATAAGTGGTAGCAAAATTAGACTTGAGCTTTGTAACAAGCCAGGCAAAACTCCCGTTGAAATCGGCGGCGTAACAGTTGCCAAGTGTGATAAACACGGTACATTCATTGGCGGTCTTTATAAAACTGTTACGGTTAATTCAAAGGAATCATTTGTAATCGGCAAAAACGAAATGGTTACTACTGACCCTGTTGATTTGGAAATAGGTGTTGACGAGTATTTCTGTGTAAGCATTTATGTTGTTAAAGGTAAGCTTTGTAGCGGTAATCTTCTTGATAATGTAAATCTTATTACCGTTAAAGGTGATTACACAAAAATTCCTCACGCAGAAAATCAGCCAAGGCCACGCGATACTGTACGAAAGATTGCTACTGTTGTTCTTGGTATGGGATTTCACAAGCCTATTCCACTTATCAACACAGTTGAACTTTTAAACAATGAAAATGCAACATCAATCGTTATGTTTGGTGATTCAATTACTCAGCAAGGTTTTTGGACAAATGCTTTTGAAAAGAGAATCCGTGAAGAATATAAAGGCAGATACGCAGTAATCAATCGTTCAATTATGGGAAACAGAACATTACACGATTTCAGCAAACGATTCCCCTGCCCTGGGCTTTTTGGTATAAGTGGTATAAATCGTTACGAAAATGATGTTTTGAGATTTAACGATGCTGAATACGTTATTTTTGTACTTGGTACAAACGATTTCCTGCAATATGGTACAATGTCAGCACCGAAGAGCGAAAAGCCGACTCCTGAAAGGATGTTTAATGCAGTAAAAGAATTATCCGACAAAGCTCATCAATGTGGTAAAAAATTTATTGCTATGAACGTTCTTCATTTTGGGCTTGCAGTTGATTCGAGACCTGAAAAAGACGCGATGGTGCAGGCGTACAACAAGATGCTTATGGATAATAAGGATTGCTTTGATATGGTCTATGACCAGGCAAGTCATTGTATTGATAAGGACAAGCCAAACTGCTCACGAATTGAACTTTTGGGTAGAGATAAACTCCATCCTAACTTTGATGGTGGACAAGTTGTTGCAAATAATTTTGATTTGAGAATATTTAAGTCATAAAAAAATCGCCAAGGAAAAATTCCTTGGCGGTTTCTTTTTTTGATTTAATTATTCAGCCTGAGGTGCTGAAACAGGGCAGCTATCAGCACAAGCACCACAATCGATGCATGTATCAGCGTCGATTACATAGATGCCGTCGCCTTCTGAAATAGCTTCAACTGGACAATCTGCTGCGCAAGCGCCACATGAGATGCAGTCTTCAGTAATTTTGTATGCCATGTTATGTACCCTCCCTTAATTGGTATATTATCATTGTAGCATATAAATGAGAAAAATCAAGTATTTTTTACTCAATTCCTTTTAATGCCTCTAATTCCTCTTTTTCCACTCTGATATACGCATCCTTAAGAAGCTTAACAGAGTGACGGTTAATAACCAACGGTGCAGCATCTGGGCGACGGTCCAAGCTTACCTTTAACATTCCTGTAATAAGATTGTTTTCTATAACCCTGCCTTTTCCTTCAGGCGTATCAACGATTGCACCAACCTTTGGTGTAACACGAAGAAGATGCTCATAAGTATCCTGTTCGTATTTAAGGCAACACATAAGTCGACCACAAGTACCGCTGATTTTTGTAGGGTTAAGAGATAATCCCTGTTCCTTTGCCATTTTAATTGAAACAGGCTGGAAATCAGTTAAAAATGTGTTGCAACAGAATGGTCGTCCACATATACCAAAACCACCAATCATTCTTGACTCGTCACGAACACCAATCTGACGAAGTTCAATTCTTGTCTTGAATGTTGACGCCAAATCCTTTACGAGTTCACGGAAGTCAACTCGTCCATCAGCAGTAAAATAGAAAAGTAATTTACTTCTGTCAAATGTATATTCAACATCAACAAGATTCATTTCTAATCCATGAGCCTCAATTTTCTTTTCGCAAATACCAAATGCGTCTTTTTCCTTTGCCTTATTTTCCTGGAGAGTTTTAATATCAGCTTCAGTAGCTACTCTTATAACCTTTTTCAAAGGCTTTGTAATATTGTCTTCACTTACACCATGGTTAGGCTTTGCAACAAGACCACATTCAATACCACGGACAGTTTCGACCATAGCATAGTCACCTTTTTCAAATTTCATTCCATCGGCATCAAAATCATAAATTTTTCCGCCTTCTTTAAATCTGATTCCTATTGTTTCTATCATCTGTTTATCTCCTAAATCTATCTGCCAATTGCTCTTTTAAGTTCGTAACACATACGAACAAGTAGCAAGTTATTATTACAATTACGGTCAATGGACTCAATCAATTCATTACAGGCTGAAATTAACTGTAATATTGCTTTTGCTGTAAGGTTATTACAGATTAAATTAGTTTCGTCATTAAATCTGAACTCTCTCGTAAACCCACTCTTTTTAACCAGAGCATCACGAAAAACCTCTGTAAGCAACACAAGAACTGACTTTGCAAACTGATTGTTTTTCTGGAAAACTGCAGTCTGTTCCATAAGTGCAAGTTCATTGACACTTATCAAAGCCTTAACCATACCGCTGACTGCCTGTGCTTCCTTTTCTGTAAAAGCATCTTCATTACTTAACAATGAATAGACCTGTACACGTGAAAGCACTGTTTCAAGCATAGTGCTTTTTGATTCTGTCACAATTATAAAATACACATATGATGGTGGTTCTTCTAATATTTTAAGAATAGCATTCTGTGCCTGTTCATTCATATTGTGACCATTTTTAAGTATATATATTTTTTTATCACTTTCATTTGGAACAACAAATGCATCATCACGAATTTCACGCACTGCATCAACAGTAAAATTTTTACTTTTACCTTTTATTCCGTCTGTAATGAAAATATCAGGATGACCCTTGCCCTGTGCCTTTATACAATCAGAGCAAACTGAACAAGGCTTGTTATCCCCTGTGCAAACAAGAGTGTTTGCAATAAACTGTGCAAAATCTTCACCGTCCTGAGTATTCTGACATTCTACCAGCACACCGTGAGGAAAGTTACCTTGTTTTACAGAAGATACAACCTGACTATACATTAATTCTGTTTTGGTTTGTATCTCGTTTGTCATATTTTATAAAACTGCTCCACATCAAGAACAAAGATTGTTGCTCCGCCTACTGTAACCTCAACAGGCATTGATGAAAGCATTGACTCCCCAATATATGTAGTGTTCACAGGTGTGATTTTCTTACGCTGACTGCTATATTCACCAATAATATTGATTACTTCGTCAACCTTACTTTTTTCAACACCGATTAAAAGTGTTATATTGCCTGCACGTAAAAATCCACCTGAAGTATTAAGTCTTGTTGCTGAATACCCTGCTTTTGTGAGATTGGACATTACTGCATTTGCATCATCATTATTGATAATTGCAACGATAAGTTTCACGAAAATCACTCCTTGTTAATTTTATTGTATGCTTTGCGCCAACGCTATCATTACAGGCATTGTCAGAATTGACAACACACTGATGAAGGCTGTAACCTTTGATGCTAACGCTGTGTCACGGTTATATTTTGCTGCAAACATAACTGTGTTGCTTGCTGTTGGTGCTGATGCACTCAAAGCACAAGCTGTAAGCAATGTACCACCAAATCCGAAAAGCTTTAATGAGAAAATTGTCACAAGCGGAACAATAATCACCTTTACAAGTGCTGAAACGAAAATACGTTTATCTGAAAATAATGTTTTCCAGTCAGCAGATGCCAAATATGTGCCGAACATAACCAT
>JAZQUC010000037.1:0-7780 GCA_045631075.1 Candidatus Fimenecus sp.
GACGTTCTTCGTACTTATGTACTCTTTATGGGTGACTATGAACAGGCTGCTCCTTGGTCAGAAAATTCAGTTAAGGGTTGTAAGAGATTTGTTGACAGAATCTGGAACTTACAGGAAATTCTCGTAGACGGCGACGAATTCTCAAAAGAACTTTCTTCATCTTTCCACAAGACAATCAAGAAAGTTACAGAAGATATCGAAGCTCTTAAGTACAACACAGCGATTGCAGCGCTTATGACACTTCTTAACGCAATTTATACAAAGGGTGCAATCAACAAGGCTGAACTCAAAGCACTTCTTCTCCTTGTTAACCCATTTGCTCCTCACGTTACAGAAGAATTGTGGGAAGTTTGTGGTTTCGGTAAGATGATGGCTGCTGACGGTGAATGGCCAACTTATGACGAAGCAAAGTGCGTTGACGAAACAATTGAAATCGTTGTTCAGATTAACGGTAAAATCCGTGCAAAGCTTAATGTTCCTGCTGATATTGAACAGGCTGATGCAATTGCAGCAGCAAAGGCTGACGAAAAGGTTGCAGCAGAGCTCGACGGCAAGAATATTATCAAGGAAATTTACGTTAAGGGTAAACTTGTAAATATCGTTGCAAAATAAGTGAATAAAATTGGGCTCCCCCCATGAGGGGGAGCTGTCATTTTCAACGAAAATGACTGAGGGGAGAACACCCCCCCATCCGTCAAAACTTCGTTTTGCCAACTTAATTCTCCCCCTGCCGGGTCGGTCGGTGCTTCTGCTTCGCAGAGGTGTCCACCGGACACCCGCACCCTCGTAGGGGGAAGGCTAATTGAGGTGTATATTTTATGTTCATTTGTCCCATTTGCAAATCAAAATTGAATATAGTGGGTAAAGCGTATTCTTGTGAAAACAATCACTCGTTTGATATTGCAAAGCAAGGGTATGTGAATCTTCTTCCTGTTAACAAAAAGCATTCCGATAATCCTGGTGACTCAAAGGAAATGGTGCTGTCTCGTCGAGAATTTCTTGAAGGTGGACACTATGATTGTTTTACAGATAAGCTTTGTGAAATTATCAATCCGTTATTTCCCGATAAAGATAAAATCACAATTGCCGATTGTGGTTGTGGTGAAGGTTATTACGACGGAAAATTAGAACAGCTGAAATTTGATTATGACCTTTTCGGCTTTGATATTTCAAAGGAAGCAGTACGCTTTGCCGCAGGTAAGTATAAAAAATGCAACTACGCTGTTGGCAGTTGCTTTGATATGCCTTTATCAAATAACACTTTTGATTTAGCACTTAACATTTTTGCACCTATGGTGGAAAGCGAAATGGCAAGAATTCTTAAAAAAGCCGGCTATATGATTTATGCTGTGCCTGGTAAAAGTCACCTTATGGGACTTAAAAAGCTTTTATATGAGAATACTTATGAAAATGAGGAAAAGCATACGGAATATGATGGCTTTCAATTTGTTGACAGAGTTTCAGTAAAAAGTGAAATCACAGTAAATGGTGAAATGGGTGTAAATCTTTTCAGAATGACACCATATTACTTTAAAACAGAATTAGGTGCAGAGGATAAAATTTTAAATAACAACGGATTTACAACAGAAATTCATTTTGACTTTTTAATATACAGAAAAAATTAATGGTAGAGAAATTAATCTCTACCATTTTTTATTGTTATTTGCTATTTGCAATTTTAAATGCTTCTTCTGTTGCAAACATAAGCTTCTGCACAACATCTTTTTTTGTTGGAATGCAATAGAGTGAATCATCCTTGACAGAAACATCAAAGTTATCAGTTTTGCCAAGCTTTTTATATAAAAACTCTGTATGTAAAGTATAAAGAGTTTTTGTAGCACGCTGAATTCTGAAATCGTGACCATTGTAGTGACCTGTTACAACAAAACCGTTTTCAAGGTCGTGAGTAACCTTACCTTCACCAAGGTCGATAAATTCAATACCTGGTAATGAATGAATGTGGACATCATCTTCAAACTTGTATGTACCGTCAAGAAGCTCTTTTCGTACACATTCTCTTTCCCATTCATACCAATCAGGAATATGTGAAAATTCAGTTTCACCTGATAATGCTTTCATTTCACCAAGCTCGGTCATTTCCCACTGCTTGCCACAAGCTTCACAGGTAAGGTGAATGCCTTTGCCGACTGTTTTGCCTTCAGCCATACAGTGCGGGCATTTGTATAAAATTTTATTAAGACCGTCAGCACGGAAATCTTCTGTAATTTTTATGTTGTTTTCCTTCTGCCACTTGTAATCATCGTAAGCCATTTCACGATGAATAACTTCGTTGATTTCTTCAACACTCATTTTTTCGATTTGCTCTGTTGTGAGAACCTGCTTCATAGTAGAGCGGAAAGGAACTTTTCTGTATTGACGGAAATCCCAGAAAGGTGCGTTAAGATAATGTCCGCGATGAATCATAACAACAAGCGGAACCTTGTTTTTCTTGACAAGCTTTGCAACAACATCAGGAATAAGTGTAGTTGTTCCTACATTTGTGTATCTTGCTTCAGGATACATATAAAGAATGTCACCGTATTCGTGAAGAACCTTATGAACAGCACGAACAAGGCTTATATCTGTCGTGAACTTTCTGTGACAGGCACAACCAAGCTTTTCCATAATTTTTGCCATTCCCACAAAGCCGTCAAGAGTGGCAATGTTGTTGAAATTGTATTTTCGTAATGCCCTGAAACTTACAAGAAAGTCAACAAATTGTGTGTGGTTAGAAAGAACAATATAAGGCGGTTTTAAGCCGTCCATATTGATTTTTTCGATTTTGCTACCTTTACGGATGCACAATTTTGAAACGACTGCAGATGCAACATAAACAAGATTTTTGTAAAACTTGTCTTGTTTTGCAGGCATTGTAGGCGGAGTATATATTTCTATGTTGTCAGGATAAACAACATAATCTTTAATCTCATTCATTTTATCACCCTTAAATCCAATTACTCAATATTTTGTAACTGATTTGTAACTATTTTATCATAATTATTACAAATTATCAATAGTAAGTTATTTCCGTTACTCAATAAATTGAGCAATATCGTCGTGTAAAGGTGATTCTATTTCGATAATTTCTTTTGTAACAGGATGAGTGAACTTGCAATAGCAACAATGCAACGCTTGGCGCGAAATGTCGTCTCGAAGTGTTCCGTACATTGTGTCACCAACAAGTGGAGTACCAAGTGACGCAAAATGCACTCTAATCTGATGAGTTCTGCCTGTCTGCAAGTGGATTCGGAGCAATGTTTTGCCGTCGTGGTGTGAAAGTGCTTTCCATTCTGTAATGGCAAATTCTCCACGCTCATCAACTGTGCGATATGTCTTTATTGGGTCGGGACGGTAAATAGGTCGGTCTATAATGCCTTCACCCTCGTAAATTCCGTCACAAACTGCCATATATTCCTTGTAAATCTTACCGTTAAGAATGCCTGTAACAAATCTGTTAAGACCACAGATAACAATTCCTGATGTACCACGGTCAAGACGACCGATTGAGCGGAAAACAGACGCTTTTCCCTGCTGTTGAAGGTGATAAGCAACTGCATTTGCAAGAGTGTCACCCTGATGATTGTGTGACGGATGCAAAGGAAGTCCTGCAGGTTTGTCCACAATGAGCAGGTCATCGTCTTCATAAAACACCTTTAAGGGATATGGCAAAGGCTCAACAGCATTTGTCTGTTCTTCCTTATCAACGGGTAAGGTGATTGATAAAACATCACCTTTTTTCATAAGGTCAACTGTTCTTGTATGCATACCATTAAGCATAATTCCGTCATCATCGTGTTTGAGCTTTGTAATAAGTCGTGCCGATGCCTTTGCTTCGTTACGAAGGAATTCAACAACCCTTTTGCCGTCGTACTTTTCTTCAATTGTGAAATCTATTCGTCTTTTTGTGTTCATTTTAAGATTTCACCTTTCACAAAATTTCTGTTGTATTATATCATAAAAAGATTATATAGACAATAACAAAATGGGTTGATAAAGTGGAGTTTATCGGGATAAACAAATGAATAATGAATGATGAATATTGAATAATTTCGGGTCTGTGACGCGATTGTAAAATATAACCAATATGGTTATGTATGTAGGGGACGACGACCTCGGCGTCCCGTTCTCAGTTTGTTTGTGCACTTGGTTCGGGCTGCCGAGTCGGCAGCCCCTACAATATTATTAATTTGGTCGGAATGTAGGGGCGATTCACGAATCGCCCGAATAAAGTCTTATATCACACTTTGGAACGGGTCATTCATGAATGACCCCTACAAGGTTACATCACCATATAAAAGATACCGATAAATTATAATTTGTAGGGGATATAATCGTGTTTATTTGTATTGAAATAAGCAGAAAAACTGATATTACCACAAATTCTACCAATATTAGATTTTTATTTCTTGCCTTAAAATTGGCTGTATGTTACAATTTTTATGAAAGGAAGATTCTTATGGCAAATTATGAACTGTCCAACCGAATATATGAATTAAGAACAAAAAAAGGATTGTCACAAAAGGAACTTGGTGCAATTCTTGGTGTTTCAAATAAAGCAGTTTCAAAGTGGGAAACAGGTACAGCTCTTCCTAAAACAGAAACACTTATAAAACTTGCCGAAGTTTTTGAAATATCAACAGAGGAACTTTTAAATGCAGTATGTCAGGAAGATTTTAAAGAGGAAGACTTTGTCAAAAACTCAAAAGAATCACAAGAAAGCATAGCTGGAGAAAATGCGATAGTTACTGCAATAGACCCTACTCAGGCAAATGCCAAAGAGGGGAAAACACTTTTAGATTTCCGTGCAGAAAAAGGATTGTATATTAAGGATGTTGCCGAAAAAATTGGTATTGATGAATCTAAATTAGAAGAAATTGAAAACTCTGGGTTGGTACCTGATGAAATCGCAGAAAAGTTGGTTGCTGCTTATGACTTGTCTTCAAATGATTTTGCCAAACCAATTATAAAGTCTTCAAAAGAGATTAAAAAATATTTTACAAAGGTTGCAATTCTTTTTGAAATCATTCTTTCATTTATAGCAACTATTCCTGTTGTAATCGGGTCTGTTTTTGTGTTTATTGGCTCAATGTGTGATTCTGACACGATGTTTGATATTGCTGACTACATAGGTGATTTTTCAATAATATGGTCTATGATTGTTGCAATAATTGGGTGTATCAAACTTGGTGATTATTTAACGAAAAAGTCAGGATATCTTGGTGATTTTAGCCGGCATAAATTTTTATATTATGTTGTGCCAAGAGGAGCAACAGCTTTTATTTCATCGCTTTCTGTTATCATTATGTCGATTGTTGAATATGACATCCAAGATGTTTCATATTGGATAGGCAATATACTAAATTTATTCATTTCTTTAGTGGCTATAGTGCTGACTATTTTCATTATGGCTATTCTCATGATAAACTCAAACGAGCGAAATATGGATAAAAGAAGAAAAACTATCAAAACGATTGCGATAGCCGTAACGGTATCGTCTATAATAGCCTTTATTTTTGATGGTGTTACCGATTTTATAACATATGGTACACTTTATTACATTTCCCCAATACAGGCGTTGCCATTTTATGTTGTCGACATTGCTATTGTGTGGTTGGTATATTCATTGAAAGAAAAAAACTATAAATTAGAACAGTTAGCATTCGTCGTTTTACCTATTATTAGTATTTTGAAACCTATAATCTCAGATATATTTACGTTGATATTTTAGTAGAACAAAAAACTCGGTGCAAAACCGAGTTTTTTATTTATGCAACTGGTAGTTGCTAAATTTTAAAGGCAAGTTGGTGGACTTTTATACCTTTTCTGTGGTAAAATTTAATCAGAAAAGGAGGTTATACAATGAATCTCGGTGAAAGAATTTACGAACTGCGAACAAAAATGAATTTGTCCCAAGGAGATTTGGCAGAAAGACTTGATGTATCCCGTCAATCTGTTTCAAAATGGGAAAATAACACAGCAGTGCCTGATTTGGATAAGTTGATTAAATTATGTGATGTTTTTGAAATTTCGCTTGATGAAATAATAGGGCGTGAAATACCAAAAGAAAAGCCAATCAGCAAAATCGATGAAATTAAGGAAATAAAAAACGGTCTTACTAAAATACAAATTATTGGTTGCATACTGTTAGGTGTTGGAATTATATGTCTTTTGTTACCTTATGGATTTTTGATTGCACCATCACTTATTATATGTGGCATAATCTGTCTGACGGTAAAGAAAAATCCTTGGTATTGGTGTGCGTGGGTTGTGTTTATCCCTTTACTGTTTGTCATTGGCTGGGCAATGGCAATAGATATTATTTGCACCATAATTGAAATTGCATTTCTTGTAGTAATGGCTTTTGTGACATATAAAGCATTTAAAGGTACTGAAATAGTAATGTCAAAGAAAAAAGCAATTTTAATTCTTGTCCTGTCTGTTGCTTTTGATTTGATATACATACTTTTCCATATGTGGAATATGGGACTTTTTGGAGAGATTAATTCTATTGAAACAGTTATCGCTGGAAACGGACAGATAGTTACAAGTGGACAAGTGACATCAGGGTTAGGTTATGGAATTATAAATATGTTTCTTACAGCAGGTGTAGGTTTGTCATGGATAGGAATATTTGTAAGTGCGAAGAATTTGAGGAAAAGCGATAAATAAAATTGATTGAATAAATATAAAACAAAAAGCTCGGTTTTTACACCGAGCTTTTTTATGTGTATTATCTTATTTTGCCAATGCGCCAACTTCGAGCATAAAGCCGCCGAGCTGTGCACCGAATTCAGGGCCACCGTCCATGATAAGACGGCCTGCTTTTGTAGCTTCAAGCATATCGTCGATGCTCAAAAGGATACCGAGTGCAGAATCAAGGTTGTTGAAACGAAGTGTGAAGAAAGGCATTGCTCTCTTGTATTCGCCACGACCTGCTCTTGATTTACCTGCCTTGATACGGATGAAAGCAGAAACTTCAGGATGACCGTCAACTGCGAATGCATAAACACGGTCAGGGCTCTTTGAAGTCCAGTCTTTGATTTCTGTATGACCCATTTTGTTAAGCTGACTGATACCGCTTGAAAGGAGATAGAAGAAGCACTTAACCATAAGAGTTTTTGTTTCTTCATCCTTTGGTGGCTGTGTAGCACCTGTAAGGTCTGAAAGCTTAAGAAGTGTCATAAGCATTGCTTTGAATGCTGCGAAATTCTTGAATACACCCTTCATTTTTGGAAGAGTCTTAGGACCGATTTTGCCCTTGAAGAAGCCGTTCATTGCTTCAATACTCTTGAATTCAAGTTCAACATCAGGAGCTTCGTGAGCTGAGTTGAGCTTTGTTTCCCATTCACCCTCTGTGATGATGAAATGTGTTGCATATTTGCCACCTTCAGCTTCTTCGTCAAGAGCACTAACCTGTAAAACAGTAGTGAGCTTGTCAAACTGAGCTTTAAGAGATGGAACATCAGTAGCGATAACCTTTAAAAGTGGCAATGCAGCATTGAAAAATATTTTTGATGCATAAAGTTCATTTTGTGCGTGCATATTATCAACTCTCTTTCTGAACGATTAAGAATTAAACTTCATCGTCCCAGTTATCGTCTTCTTCAAAGTCTGCATTCATTGTTTCACGAACAGCAGCAATGATACCGTTAGCGTCGATACCAGCGTCAGACATAATATCTTCATGAAGACCAATCATAGCAAAGTTCTTATGACCAAGCATCTTGAATGCACAGCCCTTACCGTACTGAGCCATAACTTCAGCAACTGCTGAACCTAA
>JAZQUC010000038.1:0-2225 GCA_045631075.1 Candidatus Fimenecus sp.
ATAATATGAAATTAAAATAGAAACAAAAACCTTGTAGGGGCGGATGCCCACATCCGCCCGCATTTAGTTAATTGCATACTTTGGGACGGGACGATGAAGGCATCGTCCCCTACATTCGTTATTTATATTAGCAATCAATCATCCCGACAAATTATAATTTGAAATATTGCAGGCGTGGAAGGAAAGCCACTACGCGTTGTTATATCTTCTTCGTAAGTTTGCCGTAAATTACACCGAGTTTTTTGCTGTAAAACTTTCTCTTTTTCTTTTCTTCGTCTGTAAGCTTTTCTTCGATAATCGGCTTTTTAAGACTTTCCATATTACCGTCATCAAGAATGAATGCCTGAGTAAGACAGATACCACCCTGACCTTTAAGCTGCGCACGGACATAGCAAGAAATTCTGTCAGTATAGTCGTTTAAATTAATTGTAGATGTGATTTCACCGTCGTTTTCAATGGATGATGTCATAATTGTTTCACCGTCTGCAATCCAGTCGATTTCCTTACAGTTAACGCCCTTGATTGTGATTGTGTCGTTCTCATCGTCAACTGAAAGTCCGACAACTTTTGGGGTAGGACCAACACCTGCAAAATCTTCACCTAATTCGTTTTTAGCATAACGAGCAATCGAGAAGAATGTACCTGTTTCCATAGCATTACGAAGTGTATCGAGAGAATATTCAGGAAGAATAAAGTCCATAAATGCTGTGTCAATCTGGTCAACCTGATGTGCGTCGCTGTTTGCAAAGCCAAAAACCTTGCGACCGTGAGGTGTAAGGAGTTTTAAAAGCTGGTCCCAGAGAATTCTGTCACAACGATTTGGAATGTCCTTCATATTAAGCACTTCAATACCCATACATGATGGATATTTCATAATAAGATTTGCAAAGAAGTGAATGTTTTCAGGCTTGTTTGCACAATCTGGCCTTTTCCATGACTGCAACAAGTCTGTGGGATGATTGATGTGAGAGATACCACCACTTTTTTCAATTAAACCAAGTGGAATATCGTAATCGAATTCAAGGCCCTGAACACCTTCGTAAGCATTGTCAGTAAAATATCCGTTAACATGGTTTTTCATAATGGTGAACATATTACATTCAATGGCATTTGGAACATCCTGGAGCCCACGCTTTTTTGTTCTTGTGTCTTTTTCAGTTTTGTATGTACCGTTTTTGATTGCCTTGTACTGTTCTTGTGTGAGATAACTGCGTTGACCGTGCCATAGATACTGGAAATTAAAAAATGGAATATGTGTTGGCTCTTCGTTCCAATATTTACCTAAAATACCATGTTCAGCGAAAGCAACAATATCAAAATCAAGGTCATAAAATCCCTTAATCATATCAGTCATAGTATCGTTGGCGTCACTGTATGTTGAGTGAGTATGAAGATTTGTTTTGTAGTGATTTTCTTCATTGCCGATAAGGGACATAACACTTTCATAAGGATTTGTAATTTTGTAACTCATAAAAGTCACTCCAATGCTATATAATGTATATATTTTACTATAATGAATAAAGTGTTGTCAAATTATAATTTGTAGGGATGTTTTGATTATTAATATCGACCATAAATGTAGGGGCGGATGCCCTCATCCGCCCGCAACAAATATACGGTACACTTTGGAACGGGACGATGAAGGCATCGTCCCCTACATATATAACCATATTAGTTATATTTATAATCGCAACGCATTTCCGAAATTCTGCATTCTAAATTCTGCATTTTGCATTTCCCTGACAAACTCCAATTTGTTGTGAAGACAAATAATCTTGAAAAAACTGTTGACAAACACGATTTTTGTGATATAATAACAGAGCAAAATAAAGCAGAACAGTTAAATTTTGTTCTCACCTTTCGGTAATCGGGCTGAATGGTCAATACATTTTCTTTTATAAAAAAAGATTGATTTGTATTGTGGTGGACAGAATTTCTCTGTCCACTTTTTTAATCTGCCCACGGGCTTTGAGAGGTGTTTATTTATCAGTACTAAAGAATTGCAAATCAATGAAGAAATCCGCGACAAAGAAATCAGAGTTATTACCGATGATGGTGAACAGCTTGGTATTATGTCTGCAAAGGATGCTTTGAAGGAAGCTGAAAAGCGCAGTCTTGACCTTGTAAAAATTGCGCCAAATGCGCAGCCACCTGTTTGTAAGATTATGGACTATGGCAAATATCGTTTTGACAAGGCAAAGAAAGAAAAAGAAGCAAAGAAAAAT
>JAZQUC010000039.1:0-28845 GCA_045631075.1 Candidatus Fimenecus sp.
CCTTGGTGCAGGTCTTGACGATTCAGGTATGAAGGTTAAGAAGGCATTTACAGGCGGTACAATGACTGCTAACCCACTTTCAAAGTCGGAGGCCAAGCGGTCTTAGGAAGACAATGACTAGACCCAACTCCTTGGCACACAGAACGACATGGCTACGATCCGACTTCCTTGGTGCAGGTCTTGACGATTCAGGTATGAAGGTTAAGAAGGCATTTACAGGCGGTACAATGACTGCTAACCCACTTTCATGCTGTGCAGGTTACTTCACTCTTGAAGAAATCGACAAGCAGAACGCATGTCAGAAGGCTGGCGAAATGGGTGACAGACTTACACAGGGTCTTCAGGAACTCGTTACAAAGCACGGTCTTCCATTCGTTGTTTGGAACGAAGGTTCAGTTTGCCACCTTGAAACAGTTGGTACAATGCACTACTCAATCGACTGGTGCAAACCTTGGAAAATCCCTGGTGTTCTTTCAGCTACAAGCGAAAGAAAGAAGGAAATGCAGTACATGGGCGCTGCTTATATGGCAGAAGGACTTGTTACTCTTGCTGGTAGCCGTCTCTACACATCAGCTGCATACACACCTAAGATGATTGATCAGGCTCTTCAGTGCTTCGATAAGGTATTTGCAAACGTTGCAGTTAAGCCTTCAAACAAATAATCATTGATTTTTTCGGGTGGATGAATTCATCTTCATCCACCTTATTTAACACAAATCAGGTCAAAATTTTCAATGTGCTATAACGGAAAAATAGTCATTGAGAGTTATCAGCGAGATAGTTTTTTGTTAGAGCCGTCAAAAGACGCAGGCAATACTTTGTGTATTAACGAGTATTTTTGACGAGCTATAACGGAAAAATAGCCGCTGAGAATCATTAATGAGGTGACAGTTATGGAAATTATGCAGGCAAAAAAACTCGTAATCAAAGCGGGTAAGGAACTTATCGAAAGTGGTCTTATTGCTCGTACATGGGGTAACATTTCTTGTCGTATCAGTGATACACAGTTCGTTATTACTCCAAGTGGCCGTGCCTACGAAACTCTCACTCCTGAAGAAATCGTTCTTGTAAATATTGAAGACCTTGAATATGAAGGCGAAATCAAGCCATCAAGTGAAAAGGGCATTCACGCTGCTTGTTATAAGCTTCGTCCTGAAATCGGCTTTGTTATTCATACACATCAGGTAAACGCTTCTATCGTTTCTGCTCTTGGTATGGACATTAACAATGTTGAGGGCGAAAATGCACAGGTAGTTGGTAACAATGTTCCAATCGCATCTTACGGTCTTCCTGGCACAAAGAAGCTTCGTCAAGGCGTTATCGATGCTATTACTCGTTCAGATGCAAAGGCTGCTGTTATGTCTCACCACGGTGCAGTATGTATGGGTGTTGACTATGACGATGCTTTCAATGTTGCAAAACGACTTGAAGATATCTGTGAACAGTATGTTCTTGATAAATACACTTCACTTACAGGCACAGTTGCTGACAGCCTTACAGCTATCAATGACTATGTTGTTGGCAAATTCGTAAAGAAGCCTTCAACTGCTCCTGAATTCCCTGCTTGTAAGAGTGAACGCGACGGTCCTGTTTTCAATATTTCTGTTATTGACGGTGACGGCACAATCACAAGAATTGATATTGACACAGGTGATATTATCGCAGGTGACGCAAGTAACGGTTCAATCGAACTTCACCGTGCAATCTATAAAAAGCGTAAGGATGTTAACTACATCTATCATACAAAGGACCCATACACAGTTGCATGTTCAAAAATGGGCAAGAAAATGCTTCCTTTGATTGACGACTTTGCACAGATTGTTGGTGTAAGTGTTAAGAGTGCAAAATTTGACCCTAACAACTCTCTTGCAACTGCTAAAAAAGTTGTTAAGAAGCTTAAGGGCAGAAATGCTGTTCTTCTTGAGAACAACGGTGCTCTTTGCGTTGCAGGTAGTGAATACGACGCAGGTGCTATTGAGTTTATTACAAACAAGGGTGCTAAGATTCAGGTTAGTGCTAAGATGTTCGAAAAGGTTGAACCAATCAATCCTATCGAAACAAGAATTATGAACATTGTTTACAGACTCAAGTATTCAAAACAGGCAGGCAAATAATTCTACATATAAAAAATTCTCCCCTAAGGAACTAATCCTTAGGGGATTTTTTGGTTTTTCGCTTTATGTTTAATTATTCGCTTTTAAGTGCATCCATATTTAAAAGTATGTCGCTGTCACCCATTACTGTTGGCAATTCGCCATTCCACTTATTCCACTTGATATAATCAACATAATCAGGTGATTTTGCAAGAGCTTCCTGAATAAGTCTGATGCTTTCTGCCTCAGCCTCTGCCTGAGTGATTTTCTGCTGTGCCTCAACCTCAATACGAGCAAGGTCCTGTTCAGCTTTCAATGCATTCTGCTGTGCTGTCTGCTTTGCTTCAACAGCTGCGTTGAATTCTTCAGAAAAATCAAAATCTACGATGTTAAAGATTTCAACTGTAATACCGTACTGATTAATCTTCTCTGACAAAGCATCCTTAATCTGTTCGCCTACTGTCTGACGCTTTGTGATAAGCTCTTCAGCAGTATATTGTGCTGTTACAGCTTTAATGCTTTCCTGAATTGCGGGTATAATAACAACTGAACCGTAGTCAGTACCGACATTTTGGTAAAGACTTGCAGAAGAATCGTCATTAACATGGTAGTTTACCGCAACAACATATGAGATAATCTGTAAGTCCTTTGAAGATGATGAACCTTCTGTTTCAATCTTCTGTGTACGATTATTCATCTGTACTACCCTTTGGATAAAAGGTATTTTAAAATGCAAACCTTCCTCCAACTCAGTGTCTTCAACCGCACCAAATGTAAGTACAACGCCTGTGTGACCTGCCTGAACAACAGTGAAGCAAGATATTGCAACACCCACAACAACAATTGCACATACAGCAATTATTGCTATTTTTACAATCTTTTTTGTATCCATATTTATCCTCCTATTTTTTCTTTTCCTATGAAAGAGTAATCAAAAAACTCATACATAGCGAAAAACCATGTATGAGTCTCATTTACTTATGACACACCGAAGAGAAACTCTCTTGTCCTGACGATGATGTCTCGCATTATTTATTTTGCGGAATTACTCCCTCATATTGATAATTATTATATCATATACAATAATTTTTGTCAAGGAATGTCAAAAGGTGTAATAATTTGTATTTAATTTGCTTATGTATTTTGGGGTTTTATGCAACTCTTGAGCCTTGAATATAACTCAAATCATAATATCTGATAACTGTAAAATGCTTGATGAATTTATATTTTGCATTAAGAACTTTCTTTGAAATATTAGAATCGCAGAAAGCGATAATCGGTCCCATACAGAATGCTGTAACAACTGTACCTATACCGATTGGTCCGCCCAACGCAAAGGCAACACCTGTACAGATAAGGTCTGTGATTACTCTGCTCCACTTATACTTGATTTTTACATTGTCCTCCATAACAAATCCAAGTGCATCATAAGGTGAAACACCAAGATTGCAGTTGAAATAAAGTGATGCTGAAAGACTTAAAAGGAAAACGCCAAGCGCCATAAAGATAAGTTTTGCAACAAATGAAATCTGCTGTGGTAAAAACTGGTCATAAATTGCTGTGAAGAATTCACACACATATCCAACGCCTACCATATTGACAACTGTGCCAAGGTTGATAAGTTTCTTTGATGTAAGTGCAACGAGAACGAGAATCGCACCATTCATACACATCTGGAACAAGCCAAAGCTTACTCCTAACTTTGCGCTGATGCTCATATTAAGTGCTGTAAATGGGTCAACACCCATTCCTGAATATGAAAAAACGGAAACTGCAAAGCCCATAAGAAGAATGCTTAAAAACATTATTGCAGTTCTTTTTGCTCCGTCCTTTTGTGATATTATGTTAATCGGATTCATACTTTTGAGAATTTGTGTCATTTTAGTTGATTTCGCCTTTTCTTTGTGTATTTTTCACAAAGGATTACCCTTTGTTTTGTTATATATTACTATACGAAAAATGCAAAGTCAACAAATAATTGTTAAAAGTTTAACTTTCTACCTTTGGCACAAATTTACAATTCGGCATATGATTTTTTGTGCATTTTGACAATAAAATCCCACAAAAAATCGGTGGAATCAAATCCACCGAAAATTATTTGTATTCCTTCAACGCATTGTATTCAATGTAGTTCCAATGATATTCAAAATCCGATTGATTACGGATAATGTGGTCATAAAAACCTCGTTGCCAAAGATTGCATTTGCAATCACGATTTGTGAATTTTTTCAACGCAGTAATTACATCGGGAATCGTAGGGGCTGACGACCTCGGCAGCCCGTATGTATCAATTAAAAGTAATAAATGAATATGGTTAGGCATTATAATATAATTTTCAACCCTAACCGAGTTATAAGCTTTTTCAATTGATAAGATGTATTTTTCTGTAATTTTTCCATAAGGTTTAAGAATGATTTTCTTCGGGGCGCCGAGGTCGTCGCCCCCTACAATGGTTGACAGTAGATTTTTCCGATGTTCTGTACAAATTGTTATAAAATAACAACCATTTTGAGAATAATCATAATTTTGCAATCTTATGTTCTTGCGTTTTGGAAATTGTTTTTCGTTCATATTTTTTTGCGATTTGCGAATCGCCCTGTATTAAGCCACGAAGTATTGCGGAAAAAGAAATAAAATTATGACAATTTATGAATGAACAATCCTGATAACAACTTTGGTTCAAACCATGTTGATTTTGGTGGCATAACCTTTCCTGCGTCTGCGATATCCATTAATTCATTCAATGATGTCGGATACATTGCAAATGCTAATTTCATACCCTCTGCGCATCTTCTTTCAAGCTCTGCAAGTCCACGGATACCACCTACAAAGTCAATTCTCTTGTCAATTCTTGGGTCGTTGATACCAAGAATTGGTGTGATGAGATTGTTCTGTAAAATTGAAACATCAAGGCATTCAACAGGGTCGTTTTCGTTAATGAATTCTGCCTTTGCAGTAACCTTGTACCATTTATTATCAAGATACATACCGAATGTATGTCTTTCCTTTGGTGAATATGGGCTTTCACTTGCGTCTTCAACAATGAACTTTTCACCCATTTTTGCGATAAATTCTTCACTTGTATTACCGTTAAGGTCTTTGATAACACGGTTATAATCCATAATCTTTAACTGGTCACAAGGGAAAATAACTGAAAGGAAAAAATTGAATTCTGCATTTTTATCATATTCACCCTCACCGCGTCTGCGTTCACCAACTCGCACAGCAGAAGCGCATCTGTGGTGACCGTCAGCAATATAAAGATAATCGATTGCTGCAAATTCCTTAACAAGAGTATCAATAACTGCGTCGTCATCAACAACCCATACTGTCTGTGAAACACCGTCATCACTTACGAAATCATAGCAAGGTGTGTGAGTATTTTTCCAGTTTTCTGTAATATCTGAAACTGTCTTGTTCTCTCTGTGAGTTAAGAAAATTGGACCTGTGTTAGCATCAAGAGTATCAACGTGACGGATTCTGTCAGCTTCCTTGTCAGCTCTTGTGAACTCGTGCTTTTTAATAACATTGTTGATATAATCGTCAACTGCAGTACAACCAACGATACCTGTCTGCTCACGACCATTCATAATCTGACGGTAAATATAAAGCATTGGCTTTTCGTCCTGTTTACAAATACCCTTTTCACTCAAAGCGTCAAGGTTTTCCTTTGCCTTCTGGTAAACTTCTGCTGAATAGATGTCAATTCCTTCAGGTAAGTCAACCTCTGCCTTATCAACATGCAAGAATGAATATGGCTTATCCTTTACCATTTCTCTTGCTTCTTCTGAATTCATAACATCATACGGTAAAGCACCAACTGATGATGCATATTCATCCTTTGGTCTTACTGCCTTAAATGGTTTTAATACTGCCATTTTTATTTCCTCTTTCCTTTATATTTAAATAAATTTTTAACATTATAAAATACACGACAACACCGATAATTGCACCCGTACTGTCAATTAAAATATCACTGAACTGAAAGGCTCTGCCAGGGACAAATATCTGATGAATTTCGTCACCTATTGCACAGATTACAGTTATTAAAAGTGATATCAAAGGTGACTTTTTCAGTTCCCATGTTGCGAAAATCCCATTGTACAAGCTGAATGAAAGTGCTGTAAATTCAAGCATATGAGCAATTTTTCGAATCAACTCACCGTCAATATAAAGCTGGAGCCATTGGAATATTCTGCTCACAAGTGAATCACTTAATTCCTTTGATTCTTCTGCATCCTGCGCCGAAAGACCAAATATGAAACCAAGAATAGCGAGTACCAATACCCACGAAAGAATCAGATAAATTACTTTTCCTGTTTTCATTATTTTTGTCCCTTATAAAAATAAATATTTGAGCTGTCACCTGCTGAATAAACACCCGTTGTGCCCTTTGCAACTGCAAGAATCGTACTTTCATAGGTCAAAGGCAAAACAACAGCATTTTTAAGAAGATAACTTTCACAGTAAACTGCTTTTTCCTTTGTTGAACTCATACTTAAATCATCAATAATTCTGTCAAATTCTTCCGACGAATAGCCTGACACATTGTTTTCGTTACCTGTTTTGAACATTGAAAGGAAATTCACAGATTTATCCGAATCAACTGTAAGATTATATATTGCTATATCAAAATCACCGTTTCTGATTTTTGATGCATATTCATCCTGCTCTGCTACAGTTATTGTGCCGTTAAGCTCAACACCGATATTTGTCTGCCAATTACTGATAATTGACTTTGCGATTTCTTCATATTCAGTTGTACAAAGAATATTAATTGTAAGGTTATCAATCTTCAACTCATCAAAAGCAGAAATCATATTTTTTCTTGCTTTTTCAGTATTATATGAAAGGCTTTCCACCTTGTCACCTGATAAATTATAATATGACGGAACAAGATTTTTCACAGAATTTTCCATAATAGCAGTCTTATGGATACTTGAAACAAGACCTGTGCGAAGCTTAACATTCTGCAAATTTTCTTTTTTCATATTGAAAATAAGTGATGTTGTAATGTTTTCAAGATTTTTCTTCTGCACCTTTCTGCCAAGCTCGTCAATGGCTTCTTCAGAAGTGAAAAATCCTAAATCATATGTTTTATCGTCAACTTTTTTGGCAATATCAATTTCATTTGAATTCACATAAAGTCTTACGGATGTTGGCAACGCCTTGTAGTCACCTGTATATTCACTAACCTGTGAAAATCTTACGGATTCACCGTCTTTGATATCAGAAAGATAAAAACCGCCGTTTGAAATAATGTATTCTTCGTCAAGACCGTATCTTCCCTTTGTAAGATTGAAAAATTCTTCGTCACAAGGGAATGACACAGGCTGTGTAAGTGCATACAAAAAGTCTGACTTTTTCTTTTCAAGAGTGATTTCAAGTGTGTATTCGTCAAGGGCACGAACACCCAATTCGTCAGCCTTTGCCTTACCGTTATGCACTTTTGTGGCATTTTTGATGATACTCAAAAGTGAAAAGTCAGGTGAATTTGTTTCAGGCATAACTGCTCTTTTAATTCCAAACACGAAATCACTTGCAGTTACTTTTCCGTCGATTGTTTTTTCAATCTCATCAAGATAATCCTGAACTTCATCAGAAATATAATATTTCATATCATTTTTAAGATAAAATGTATATGTAAGACCGTCGGCAGAAACATTGTAATCCTTAACGGCACATTTCTGCACTTCACCGTTTTCGTCAAGCTTAAAAAGACCGTCAAACACATTGACAGCTACTATTTTTTCACCCGTACTGCTTACAACCTGTGGGTCAAAATATCGTGGCATTTCATCAACAGCACAAGCAAGATATGTTTCATCCTCACCCTTGTCACACCCTGCAAAACAGGTGACAAGAAGCACGGAAGCTATAAAAATACTGATAATTTTCTTAAACATTTTATTCACCATTTATTATTATAGCAAAGAAAGTATAAATTGGCTATAATTTAACAAAAAAATTTTTGCAGGTCAGGTAAAATTTCTTCGAGTCAAATATTTGTCTTAATATAAATTGGAGTTTAGCGATGACATTGATTTGGTGATGTACTCTTGTAGGGGACGATGAGTCTCACCTGCCGGTTCGGTCGGTGCTTCTGCTTCGCAGAGGTGTCCACCGGACACCCGCACCCCCGGCGTCCCGTTGTTGGTTTTTCTGCACACTTATTTCGGGTTGCCGTGGTCGTCAGCCCCTACGAAAAACTCCCCGACAAATTATAATTTGAATATTCATATAAATATTTGCTTTTTATTTTAACAGTACTGAATGTGACAATATTCTTAATAAGCTTGGAATAGAATAATGAAAAAGGAGGTTTTAAAAATGAGTGTACAAACAGATTTTAAAGATGAAACTCTTTATTGTCATTTAGAAGGTGAAATTGACCATCATACTGCGCTTTCTATCCGTCTGCATACTGATGAAAAAATTGAAATATGCCGACCGAAGACTCTTGTTCTTGATTTTTCTGATGTAACCTTTATGGACAGCTCGGGAATAGGTCTTGTTATGGGAAGATACAAATTGCTGAACGAATTTGGTGGTGAACTTGAAGTAACCGGACTTTCTAATAATTCATATAAAGTTATGCGACTTGCAGGTCTTGACAGAATTGCAGTTATCAAAAAAGGAGGAAGTAAAAATGGTAATAAACGAAATGAAAATGACAGTTGACAGTCGTTCCGTAAACGAAGGCTTTTCAAGAACTGCTGTTGCTGTTTTTGCAGCACAGCTTGACCCTACTGTTGAAGAAATCAATGACATAAAAACCGCAGTAAGTGAAGCGGTCACAAACTGTATTGTCCACGGATATAAAAATACTCTTGGTAAAATCTACATAACTGTAAGAATTCACGACAACGGAAAAGTAATTATTTCAATTCGTGACAAGGGTTGTGGAATTCAGGATATAAGTAAAGCTCGTGAACCGCTTTTCACTACTCTCGGTGGTGACCGTGCAGGACTTGGCTTTTCCGTTATGGAAAGCTTTATGGACAAGCTATCAGTTCGTTCAAGAGTAGGCGTCGGCACAACAGTAACTTTATGTAAAATAATAAAAGGTCGTACCCGATGACACGCGACGAATTAATCCTTAATAATCTTGGACTTGTTGGCAGTTGTGCCATGAGATTTATCGGCAAGGGTGTTGATTATGATGATTTATATTCAGCAGGTTGTATAGGTCTTATTAAAGCTGCTGACGGATTTCGTGAGGAATTGGGATTTGCCTTTTCCACATATGCTGTGCCGTCAATTCTTGGTGAAATCAAGCGTATTTTCCGTGATGACGGTGCTGTAAAAATCAGTCGTAGTCTTAAAGAAAAGGCGCGTAACCTTGCAATAATCAAAGAACAATTTGAAAAAGAAAATGGTGTTCCACCTACTGTATCAGAACTTGCAAAAGCACTGAACACAACTCTTTCAGAAACTGCACAGTTACTTTGTGTTCTTCAGCCTGTAAAATCATTAACAGCAGAAGATGACGACGAAAAGCAGATTGATATACCCACAGAAGATGAATACACTCCCATTGACAACAGACTTTCAATTCATCAGGTGCTTGATGTTTTACCATCAAAGGACAGACAACTTATTACATTAAGATTTTTTGACGGACTCACCCAAAGTAAAACCGCTGAAATACTTGGTGTTTCACAGGTTCAGGTTTCACGACGAGAAAAAATCATTCTAAATAATATGCGAAGCAAGCTTATAGGATGAAAAATTTGATATTTTCATAAATATATGGTAGAATGTGTTGATACAATTCCACCATATTTTATTTTTGGAGAAATAATATGAAAAAATCATTTTATCGAACAGGTATAAAAATACTTTCAGTTATATGCCTAATTTCAATATTGTTTACCTCTTGTGTACCTTATGCCAACAGAAAAGAAGATGCAAAAATTATTCCTGCAAACTTTTCAGGCGAGGAATACCACACATCCCATAAATCTTCATATACTACAGTATCAAAATCAGGTCTTATTGAATTGCTTTTTGACAAAGCAACGGCAACGGTAGCCATTCGTGATACAAATTCAGGTGCTTTATGGACAACTCTTCCTGACAAATCACTTTCAAAGAATATCACGAGTTATGCTGTTCAGATAACTCTTTCAAACGGTGGCAACAAAATTTACACGCTTAATTCACAGGACAATTCAGTTGCTTTTGGTAATTTCACATCAACTATTTCTGAAGACGGAATTTCTGTAAAATATTCAATGTCACTTGATAAAGAAACAGGTACAAAGGAATTAAAAAAGGTCAAAGAAAACGAAATCCGTGCTGACCTTACCGTTCTTTATACTTTGCGTGACGGTTCATTTTATGTGCAGGTAAATATGAATAGCATTGAACTTCCTGACGGTATCTTCCTTGAGGATATTACAATTCTCAACAATTTTGGTGCATACGAAGAAAGCGGTGTTGACGATTATATTTTCATTCCTGACGGAAGTGGTGCTATCCTTAAAACAGGTGTCGAAGATAATGACTTTTCACCGATTTCACTTTCAGTTTACGGTGACGATATTGCAACCTCAACCAACCTGAACAGCACTCAATGCTTAATCGGAACTTTTGGTATAAAACGCTCTGACAGTGCATTCCTTTGTATCATTGAAAAGGGTGACTCCGTTGCAAAAATCAATGCTGACAGAAACAGTGAAACATCACTTAACAGCGTTAATTCAAGCTTTAAAATTACTGATATCTATTCTGAAAAAGCACTTGGCATACCATACAATAATGAAATCGTTCTTTGTTATCGATTCCTTTCCGGTAAATCGGCAACATATTCAGGAATGGCAACTGCTTGTCGTGAAAATCTTATCCGCAATTCAGTTTTATCCACAAAATCAGTAGATGTAACAAAAGAAAATCTTCCTATGGTTGTTTCACTTCAGGGCGGATACATTGATGCAAACGATAAGTATTGTTCACTTTCCGATTACAAGCAAGCTCTTTCCCTTATATCTCTTTTGAAGGCAAAGGGCATCAACAATTTATATTTGCGTTATAACGGACTTTATAAGAATGCTAATAATGGTCATTCAGGTGATTTTGATTCCTTCAAACGCTCACTTGGTACAAATGCTCAGTTCAACGAATTATATACATACCTGAACAGTCAGAAATTTTCACTTTTTATTGATACTGACATTCTTGCAAGCAGTAATTTCTTATCAGGTGCATTAACCTTAAATAAAGAAGGTATTACAGATAAAACTGTATATTCATTCCCATACAGTACTGCTCCACAGAAATTTCTTAAAATGAACAACCTTGAAAACACAGTTGAAAATATCCTTAGTGATTCGGAAAAAGTTTCTTTTGATGGTTATTGTCTTAACGACGCAGGAAGATATCTTTATTCTGATTATTCAAGCAAATCATATTCAAGAGCTCTTTCACAATCAGAAATTTCATCACAGATTTCAGTATTATCAACATCAAAATTACTTATGGTTGATGTAGGTAATTTCTACACATTAAAAAATGCTGATGTAGTTTCAAATATTCCTGTTTCAACTATGGCATATACTGAAAAAAATTCCTATGAAAGTATTCCTTTTGTTCAGATGCTTCTTCATGGTATTGTTGAATACAGTACAGCAGGCACAAACACATTTGATGACAGCAAAACCGCCTTTCTTAAAGCAATTGAATACGGATGTCTTCCAAGTGCCGATTGGTACTGTACTGCATTTGACAAATCCATCGACTCCAAATATTATTATGACAACAACATAAACGATATGGTGCTTTATTACACAAAGGCAAATAGTGCACTATCTGAATTGCGTGATTCACGAATGACATCACACTCAAAAATTCAGGACGGAATATACTGTACAGAATACGACAACAGTATTAAGGTTTATGTAAACTACACAAACGAAAGTGTAACGGTAAACGGTGTTATAATCAACTCTATGGATTGCATAACAATTTCATAAAAGAATATAAAAAAGAGGTGTCATTTGACACCTCAATTTTTTTATCCAAACAAATCAAAGATATTATCGAAATTTATGCCTGGAATTGTATCATTATTGTCGTCACCAAAGCCCCAATCAAATCCATTGTCTTCAGGTGGTTCACCCCATACATAAATTTGAATTTCACTACCTTTTACAAGACTTGTGCCTGCTTCCGGCGAAATCTCTGCAACTGTGTTTGCAGTATAGCTTCCATCATTGGTCTTTTCGATAATCTTAACCACAAATCCTGCTTCTTCGAGCTGTGTTTTTGCTGTTTCGGCATTAGAATCAACAACCGACGGAACAACAACATATTCAGGACCTTTACTGATTACAAATGTTATTTCTGTTCCCATTGCTACCTTTGTACCTGCTTTAATGCTTTGTGAAACAATGTAACCCTTTTCAATTTTTGCATTGTACTCTGAAACTGATTTAATTGTAAATCTTTCATTCTGAACGGGATTCTGTGCTATAAGCTCAAAAGGTACATTCACAAAATCAGGAACTTCAATCATTTCAACTTCATCGGTCGCATCTTCAACAGGTGGCTTTTCAGGAGCATTTATCACTCTGTCATAAATCATCCATCCTGCAAAAACGATTAATCCTACACCGATAATAATTAAAAATGTTTTAAGGAGAGTCTGCCACGGTGAATCTTCGTCGTATGTAACCACAACAGGAGCATCCCTTCTGTCGTCACGGGAAGTATTCATTCCTGAATATGAGGAAACAACATTTGACGGTGTTGCAGAAAGTTCTTCACGAAGTGCTTCAATATCTTTTGTTCTTTCTTGTGGGTCAATCTGAAGTCCGTTCATCAAGGCATTTATCACATACACAGGAATAATTTCAGCATACCTTGCAGGAATAATCAATTTATCGTTTGTAGAACGGGAAATTGCATCCTGTGGAACACTGCCAACCAACGCTCTGTAAATAACTGCACAGAAAGCATATACATCAGACCACTCACCGCTTGTCAATGAATATCCATACTGCTCTAACGGTGTATATCCGTCAAAAAGTTCAGGAGTAAGTCCGTTATGTTCAAATCTGACCTGGGAAATACAGAAGCCTGATAATCGGAGTTTACCATCACGACCAATCAACAATGTATCAGGACTGATACCGTAATGAACAATTCCCATATTATGAAGGTTGGAAAGCAATGATAAAACAGGCATAAATAATTGTTTTGCTTTTTCCCAATTAAGATAACCTGTCTTGCTTCGAAGAAGGAATTCACGCAATGTAAGACTTTCTATGTGTTCCGTTACGGCGTATGCGGTATTATTTTCTTCAATAATATCAAGCACCGGAATAAGAGCAGAAAAGCCTCTGATTCTTGCAATATTTCGCCACATATCAAGGAAATCGTTAAGCAACGAAAAATAACTTTCCTGATACGCTTCATCAACCATTACCGATATTTTGTTATGCTTTCTTTTAGCAATAGCTTCAGGGAAAAATTCTCTTAATACAACCGCTGATTTTTTGTCAACATCATATGCCATATATGAAATTCCTTCACTGTTTGAAGAAATCACTTTCCCAACAATATATCTGCCGCCAATTGGTGTTTTCAGCGGTAAATATGGAAAAATTTGCGGAGAATCAACATAGTATCCACAATTTGGACATTGTTTTTGACCGTTCAATTCACTCATACAACCCATACAAAGATTATCGCAGTTCATATTATATCCCCTTTCTTAAAATTCTGATAATATTATATACCTGCATAATGCAGATTTCAAATGACAGTTTAGTTACATTACATCGGACAATACCGCTTCAGCACATTTAACACCATCAACACCTGCAGAAACAATTCCACCTGCATATCCTGCGCCTTCACCACAAGGATAAAGTCCTCTTACATTTGTCTGATAAAATTCATCACGAATAATTCGTACAGGAGATGAGCTTCTTGTTTCAGGAGCAGTAAGCACTGCGTCATCCATAGCAAAGCCTTTCAACTTTTTATCCATTTGTACAAGTGCATCACGCATTGTATTGACTACCTTTGATGGCAAAGCTTCACTTATATCACCCATCGTTACGCCAGTTGTAAATGATGGCTTGACTGAACCGAGTTTGGTTGACTTCTGACATTTAAGAAAATCACCAACAAGTGTTGCAGGCGCACTATAATCACTACCACCAAGCTTAAATGCCTTTTCTTCAATAGTTTTTTGTAACTCAAAGCCTGAAAGTGGATGCTCTGTTGGAAAATCAGCAGGCTCAACACCCACAAGGATTGCAGAGTTTGCATTTTCCTTATCACGAGCAAATTCACTCATACCATTTGTAACAACTCCACCTTTATGTGAAGATGCACAAACAACAGTACCACCTGGACACATACAGAATGTGTATGCTCCCCTACCGTGTGGCGGATGACAAGCAAGTTTATAATCGGCTGCTTTAAGTTTCGGATGATTTTTGAATTCACCGTACTGAACTGAATTGATGTATTCCTGTGGATGCTCAATTCGAGCACCAACTGAAAACGGCTTTTGCATCATATTGATACCCTTTTTATAGAGCATTTCAATAGTATCCCTTGCAGAATGTCCTACAGAAAGAATAAGTGCATCAGTTTCAATATCCTTTTCCTTGCCGAACTTATCTTTTACAGTTACACCATGAATAACCTTATTTGCAACGATAATATCAGTAAGCTGTGTTTCAAAGAGAACAGTACCACCCAAAGAAATGATTTCTTCACGGATGTTTTTTACTGTTTCCTTTAATTTATCTGTACCTATATGAGGCTTTGCGTTTGTAAGAATGTCATCAGGTGCACCGTGACTTACAAATTCCTGGAATACAAAACGACAACGACTATCCTTAATACCTGTTGTGAGCTTGCCATCAGAAAATGTTCCGGCACCACCCTCACCATACTGAATGTTTGATGTTTCATCAAGAATTCTGTTTGTCCAGAAATTATTTACATCATCAGTTCTTGAATCAATGTCCTTGCCACGTTCAACAACAATAGGACAATGACCGCTACGCGCAAGAATCAATGCAGCAAACATACCTGCAGGACCAAAGCCTGCAACAACAGGTGGTAATGTGCTTTTTCTGTTTGATTGTGGCATATTGTATTCATATTTCTGCGTTTTAATAACACGATTATTGTTGAGTGACTCAACAATTCTGTCTTCATCACCGTCAACGGTAACATCAACAGTAAAAACAAAACGGACTTCACCCTTACGACAATCAACGCTCTGTTTAAAAATCTCTGTTTTCAGAATTCTGTTTTTATTCAGTTTTAGTGTTTTTGCAGCAACTTCTTCAATATCATGAATACTGCAATCAAGGTCAAGTTTTATTTCACTGATTCTGAGCATTGTTTATCCTTTCACCAATGGTATTTCCTGCTAATCGACCTGAGCTCCAAGCCCATTGAAGGTTATATCCACCACAATCACCGTCTATATTATATGCTTCACCACAACAGAAAAGGTTGTCGCAAAGTTTTGATTCCATTGTTTCTCTATTGAACTGTGAACAATCTGCACCACCAGCTGTCACCTGTGCAAAGTCAAATCCGCGTGCTGTTTTAATCCTTATTTTCCAACATTTACAAAGTGACGAAAGTCTTATAATTTCGTCATCACTTAAATCACAGATTTTACTGTTTGGCGCAATAGAACATTCCTTTAATAAGGTTATGCAAAGTTGCTTGTTCATAACACCAATAAGAAGATTTTCACAGATTCCCGTACCAAATTCACGACGGTCAAACAAATAGTTTTCGATTTCATCTAATGTAAAATCAGGTGTAACATCAAGATTTATATAAATATTATTTGATGGTGACATTGATACAAATCGTGACAACTGCATAATAGGAATTCCTGAAAGTCCATAGTCGGTAAACTGCACTTCACCATAATTTTCGAGTGCTTTTTTACCATCTATAATCAAATCCATTTTACAGATTGAGCGCACACCTTTAAGTGCCTTTGTAAAGTCCTCACAGTTAAGTGAAACCAACGCTGGTGCTATTGGTGTGATTTTATGGCCCATCATTTTAAGAAGGTCATAACTGTCACCATCTGTACCGTGAACCTTTGCAGCCTTACCACCTGATGCCACAACAACATAGTCAAATCTGTCACGATTATTCACAACAAGCTTATTTACAACGCCGTTGAAAACAGATTTAAGATGCATTGCCTGATAATCACATACAATTTCTATACCAAGGCGTGAACATTCAAATCGCAATACATCAAGAACTGAAGATGCCTGATTTGAGAGTGGATATACTCTGCCTTCGTCTTCCGTTCTTGTATAAAGACCTAATCCATTGAAAAAAATGATATTACTTTCAGGTGTATATTTGTTCAAAGCATATTCTGAAAATTCAATATCACCACGATATCCCTTTTGAATAGCATTCATATTTGTAATATTGCATCTTCCGTTACCTGTTACAAGAATTTTCTTGCCAATTCGTGAAAGCTTTTCAAATACAGTAACTTTAACATCGTCACGATTTTTTACTGTGTGCATAATCTCAATAGCACAGGCAAGACCTGATGCACCACCACCGATTACAGCAATTTTAGTCATTGTAACCATCCTGCCTTTCAAGATACTCATAAAGCTTATCAATAGTGCTTGAGCTCATAACATGTTCCATCTGACAAGCATCTTGCTCTGCGGTTTTTTCATCAACACCCAATGTATCGATAAGGAAATGCTTAATTAATTTGTGTCTTCGAAGCACATTTGCGGCATAACTTTCACCCTGTGGTGTAATCTGAATATCACCGTATGTTATATGCTCAAGATATCCGTTTTGTGTAAGTGTATTGATAGCACGATTAACACTTGGCTTTGAAACACCAAGAAACTCAGCAATATCCGTAAGTCTTACATTACTTTTTTGTTTTGAAATTACAAAAACAGCCTCAAGATAATCTTCAAGAGAAGATGTCATATTATAATTATTGTTTTTCATAAATCCTATTAACCCTTTGAATGTTTTATCATATTATTTTATCACAAAATTAGCCAAATAGTCAATATTGCTAACAAAAAACGCTACACATCATCTGTGCAGCGTCATTAAATTATTTATCAACCTTACTGTCGGCAAGGTCATCAATTTCCTTTTTGTCATCCTTATTCATCATACGGTATTTTACAATCAAATCAATTTCCTTGCGTGAAAGCTGAGAAAGGAATCTTGTTTCAGTATCGTTTTCATAACTGTCATCCTGCACATAAGCATTATCCAATTCATTTTCAAAAAAAACATCCACAGGAAGATTATAAAATTTTGATATTCTGACTAATGTATCAAGGTCAACAGCACGACGACCAATTTCATAACTGCAATATGCAGAGCGAGTTATTCCAAGCACATCAGCAATATGCTGTTGTTTCAAATTGTTTTGCAATCTGATGATTTTAAGTTTATAACTAACATCCATATTTATACCTCAAATAATATTATAAAAGGATTATACAACATAAAAAATGCCTTCGCAATAAAAATATTGCAAAATTTTGTCTATGTGGTAAAATATAAGCATAAATTACGATGAAAGGATACTATTATGATTTATATTTCAATAGCAATTATCGTTATTTTATTGATATTTTTGCTCTTTGCAAAAACTATTATGGACTTTACAGGTGTTTCTAAAAGATGTGAAGGCAACGAAAATCTTAAATATTTAAAAGCAAAAAGCTTTGATAATCTTAATGCAAGACCTATTGATTTCAAGTCTGATAAAGGTCAGACTCTTAACGGTTTTCTTTACAGCAGTGCAAAGGTTGACACATATAAAGCTCTTATTATTTTCTCTCACGGTATGGGTGCAGGTCACCTGGCTTATACAACTGAAATTAATTATTTTGCACAAAAGGGATACCTTGTTTTAGCCTATGATAATACAGGCACTTGCACATCAGAAGGCGAAAAGCTTTATGGTTTTGCACAGGGTATTATCGACTTAAAACACGCAATTAAATTTATAAAGACACGAGAAGATACAAAGGATTTGCCATTACTTTTAGTTGGTCATTCCTGGGGTGCATACAGCGTTTGTAATGTTTCTGCAATTGTTGATGAAACAGACATAAAAGGTATTGTAGCATTCTCACCTTTCAACTCTATGAATAAGCTTATACGCGATAATGCAAAGCAAAAAACTAAAATAAATCTTTCTATTTTCAGCCCATTTTTTGATTTGATAAACCTTATCCGTTTCGGCAAGGCAGGTATTCTTCGTAGTTGCAAGACTATTGACAGCAATTCAATCCCTACACTTATTATGCACGGTGGTAATGACTTGCAGGTAACACTTCATAACAGTCCTGTAGGACTTAAAAATCAACTCAGCAACAATCCGAATGCAAGAACAGTTCTTTATGAAAGCAAATACCACAATGTATATCTTGCAAAAGATGCTGAACAGTATTTGAATGACACCTTTGCAAAAGTAGCAACATTGGGTGAAAACAGCCCTGAGGCATATGAAATTTATCAAAATATTGACTATTCTTTAATCACAAAAGAAGATTTAACTGTTATGGAAACTGCTAATTCTTTCCTTGAAGAATGTGCTATGAAAAGAAATTTTTTACAGGAATAAGGTGGAAATATGTTTTTCAAAAAAAATAATAAAAACTATTCAAAATTCACCGTATATAACAGAGAAATGGAAACTAAAAAGAACAACTATTCATTTCTTAACAAAAAATATACTATTGAAAATCAAACCGTGCTTTTAGGTGATTCAATTACAGATTTTTTCAACTGGTATGAATTGTTTTATGATTTTGCAAAAACAAGTGGTCAGGCTGTGTATAATCGTGGTATAAGTGGTGATACAACTGACCGACTTCTCGAAAGATTACAGGATAATGTTCTTTCAATAAAACCAAGAAATATTGTTCTTCTTATCGGTACAAACGACCCGAATCGCAAAGTTCCTTTTTCAGCAACAGTTGAAAATATGGAAAACATAATCAAGGCAACAAAAAAGTTTTGTCCTGATGTTAATTTCATCATTGAAGCAGTTTATCCTATAAACGAAAAAATGCGTTATCATTCCGACAAACGAAGCAATAAAAAAATTGATGAAATAAACAAGGCGTATAGCAAACTTTGCGAAAAATACAATTGTGTATGGCTTGATTTTACAGACGAATTAATGGATAGTAACGGAAATTTAAAGCAAGAATATACTTTTGATGGTCTTCATATCAATGCACAAGCATATGAGATTGTTGCAAAAAATGTAATTCCTTTATTAAAATAAAAATACATATTAAAATACAGAAAGGTATGTGAGTTCATCACATACCTTTTATCTTTATTCAACATAGTTTTTCACAAAAACACCACGAGCAATATCACCACATCCGGCATAAATATTGTAGCCGTCTTTTTGCTCCTTTATGCCCGTTGTAATAACTACCACACCTGTTTTGGTGCTTCGGTCATATGCATAAAGCGAATACACACCATATGCACTGCCTGTATGATAATTAAGTGTTCTTCCACCATAGAAATTCTTTCTCAAAAGTACAGGCATACCTTGTCCCACAACGCCACTTGGTCGCATAAGCTGAACTTCTTGCATTAACTCGATACTTTCGGAAGAAAGATAACGAACACCATCATAAACGCCATCATTCATAAACAATGTAATGATTTTCGCAAAATCATGAGCAGATATTGTAAGTCCACCTGCATAAAGCTTCATTCCTGCCCCTGCTGCTTCTGTATATTTCAACTGATTTCTTTGACTCTGTACACTTTTTCTCAAAGTATGAGTTTCATTATACAATGCTGCAATTTCATTTGACTCTAACAATTCGGGAACATAAGCGGCACGAATACCCATTGAATCAAAGAAATATTCATTAGTAAGGGTTGTAAGGCTTTTATTTGTAACCAATTCGCATATTGTTCCCACAATTCCATAAGCAAAATTATTGTAAATATGCTTTGTTCCCGGTTTACTACTTGTATATGCAGACGGTTTCTGCAAGTGTGCTTGTAACTGTGCCAACGAGCTCGTATAACCCGCTGTTACCAACCCTGATGTATGAGTCAGAAGATGTCGCATTGTAATTATGTCATCAGGATATGACGGATTTTTTACTTCAACACCTAAATATTCAGAAATATCTGTATCCAAGTCAATTAAGCCTTCTTCAATAAGTCGGAAAACCACTAAACATACAGCAGTTTTTGAAAGAGATGCAATACGAATTTTTGTATCGTAAGTCAAAGCTCTTTCATTTTTCACAGCCCAACCATATTCAGCAGTTGCATGAACCCTTCCGTCAACAATTGTTGCAACCTGAATACCAACAGCATTGTACTTATACCCTGTTGCAGTTACAAGGGTATATAAATCATTCACATCAATAGGCTTTATTGTTGTAGTTTCTGTCGGTTTTTCAGTTGTTTTTTCTTCTGTTGTAGATTCAGTTGAACTTTCTTCAATTATTGTTGTTGATTCTGTACCCGCTTCTGTTGGATTATTTGTTGTTGACTCTTCTGTTACATTATCTGAACCAGCAGGTAATGAGTCTGAATTAATACATGACGAAAAAGATATAATCAACAAAAGCATTGCAAGAAACAAAGATAAAACTCTTTTTATCTGTTTCAACGCTATTACCTCTTATTCCCAAAATTTAAACCTTTGTTAATATATCACTTTGAAAATAAATTGTCAACAACAATCGAATAGTGTCGGATAAGGACTTATTTTCTCTTTAAATCATCTGTTGCAGGGTTGTTAATCAGCTTGCCGTCCTTCTCAAATCTTGACCCGTGACAAGGACAATCCCATGTATGCTCTGCAGAGTTCCACTTCAATGCACAACCGAGGTGAGGACATCTTTTTCGTGATGGTGTAAGCAGACCTGCCACCGATTCAAACACATTTACAGGCAACTGCAACGTACAAATACTTCTTGACGGTGAAAAAATCTCTTCATATTCATTTTTCTTTTGAAGAATCATATCACAAAGCAACTGTGCCGACACCATAGAAGATGTCATACCCCATTTGTTAAAGCCTGTTGCTACGAAAACATTAGGAATTTTCGGTGAGTATCTTCCAATATACGAAACAGAGTCAAGACTCATACAATCCTGCGTTGCCCATTGAAATTTTATTGGATACTCAGGATAATTTATAGCTGAAAAAGCTTTTAATTCACTGTAATTGCCACCTTCTTTGCCTGTGCGATGGTCACCACCACCTACTAAAAGATAGTTCTTGTAATTACGAAAAGACATTCCTTTTTTTGCTTCATCAACATACATTCCGTTGATTTCAGGTCCACCTTGAAGTGCCAAAACATAGCTTCTTTCCTGATAAAGCTTTACAAAATAACCACCGAATTTATTCATAAAAGGGAAATGGGTCGCTACTATGAAGTTATCAGCTGTCACCTTTGCGTTTTCAGTAATCGCATGTTTTCCACGGATTTCAACGACCTTTGTATTCTCATATATGGTCAAGCCCTTCGAAATAAAAGATAAAAATTTTAAAGAATTAAACTGTGCCTGATTATGGAATTTAACTGCACCAACAATATCAATAGGCACAGGAATTTCTGTGCAAAAGTCAGGGTTGTATCCAAGTCTTACAAGTGCGTGAAGTTCATCATTGATTTTTCGTGAGTTGTTTGTAGAATAAACATAATTGTCTTTTATTTCAAAATCACAATCAACATTTTTGCACATTTCAGTATATATTTTCACAGCATCTTCATTTGCACGAAGATACATCTGTGCTTTTTCAACACCAAACTTATTTATGAGTTTGTCATAAATAAGCCCGTGTTGTGACGTTATTTTTGCAGTTGTATTCTGTGTTACACCCTTGCAAATTCTATCAGCCTCAAGCACAACGCAATCAACACCCTTTTGTTTCAGCACATAAGCACACAATATACCTGCGATACCACCACCGATAATTGCAACATCTGTCCTTATGTCTTTTTCTAATTTTGGAAAAGATTTAAATTCCGAATTTTTGGTCCATACAGATAACATAAAAATCACCCGTAATAGTATTGACAGAAAATAGCAGTAACATTCGTTGAGAAAGTACGTTGTCTTAGTTGCAAGTAATTATATTGGAGGTTGTCGGGAAATGCAGAATTAAGGGTCTGCGACGCGATTATAATGCCTCCCTCTGACGAGGGAGGTGGCAAAATCTTTGATTTTGACGGAGGGAGAGATAGTTTTACGGCACACTAAATCTCTCCCTCAGTCTGCTTCACAGACAGCTAAGTCTCGCCTACCGGCTCGGCCAGTGCTTCTGCTTCGCAGAGGTCTCCACTGGAGACCCACACCTCGTCAGAGGGAGCCAAAGAACATTCAATTAAATATCCCCGATAAACTCCAATTAAAGTTCAAATCTCCGTCACTTCGTGACAAAAAGAAAAGAGTACACTTTCGTGCGACTTTTCTCTTTTTGGTGATCCACCGGAGATTCGAATTATAGTTTCACAATGCGAATGAGGTATTCGCATTGTGCTCTTCGCTAAAAACAGTCCACCGGACTGTTTTCTTAACGCTCAGACTCTCACGAGTTCGAATCTCTACAACCTAATTTCTACATAAAAAAAGACAGGTTAAACAACCTGTCTCTTTACTTGGTGATCCACCGGAGATTCGAACTCCGGACACCTTGATTAAAAGTCAAGTGCTCTGCCAACTGAGCTAGTGGATCATATATTCCCGATTAAAATCGGGATAATTTTTAGTTTAAGCGAAAATCATTACTATTGAAGCAACAAGAACGATTACTAAGAATGCACCAGCAAAAATCTTTGTAAGGAATGCTTTCTTTGCTTCATCTGTTCTGCCCTTGTTCTTGCCGAAAAATGATTCAGAAGAACCACCTGAAATGGCACCGAGACCCTGCTCATTACCTTCCTGCATAAGAACGAAGAGAACGATTAAAACTGCTAACACAATAAGTGCTATACCGAAAACTATGTGATACCATGCCATAACGTGTCTACCTCCAAACCGTGTATATTTCACAGCCTTGATATTCTATCACAACATTATAGAAAATGCAAGTGTTTTTTGAAAAAAAGTGGTATTTTTTTCAATGAATTTATATTTTTATATATCATATAATACTTTTGCAGACAGCAAACAGTTAATTTGCGTTTGCCAGACTGTCTGCACCGACCGTAATTCGCGGTCGGTTTTGTTATATCAAACGGGACGCTGTGGTCAGCGTCCCCTACAAATATTATTTATTATTTTTTATCTATTTTTTATTATCTACTAAAACTAACGTATCCGTTGTAACCCAATGGAACGCACCTGTGAACTTCCAATTTCCATCGATTACTTTTAATCTATAATCCAATTCTTGTTTTTCGTCACCGTTATATGACGTTATTGTGAAATCACATTCTGTGTTTGTATTTATATTTATGGTCATTTTATGGCTTTCCCACGGAATATCGTCACCTTCAAGTAAAAACGACATTCCATACATTTTTCCATTATGCATTACATAAAATCGGTCAATTATTTCGTCAAAGTCTTCACGGTCAAAGTACTTTCCAAACTCTTTTTTAAGTTCTTCAACAGATGTTATTTCAGTTGAATTCACTTCAAAGTATTCAATATCATCAATTATTGTTACATTATCCCAATCAACAATAAGATTATTGTTAGGGCTCAACCACTCTGCATACAAATCATGAGCAGTTAAATACATCTGTTTTATTTGGTCTTCGGTCATAATATCTGCATACGAACTCGGGGATACCCAATATTCAATTACCCTTATTTCTCCTTGGGAATTCAAATACAAAGAAAAATCTATATGGTCCTTCGTTGGCGAAATAATGTGTGCAACATAATCTGCATATTTGCCGTCAAAATATACATCCTCAATTATGCAATCAGAATCAGGATACTCCCTTTCTATGTATTCTAACGCTGATTTTTTAGCAAGATTTAATGAAATTGGATTACCAAAAAGTGAGTTTAAAAAAATTGTTACACCAAGCAAGCATACAATCAAGAATGGCACACCGATTACAATCAATGCGATTTTTGAAACTCTATCTGATGTTTTTTCTTTCATAACAAAACCACCTTTTGATGTTTATTGTAATTTTAATATATCATATGCAGTAGGTTTTGTCAATAAAAACGGGACGCTGTGGTCAGCGTCCCCTACATTAATTATTCATTTTTCATTAGAATGTAAGTTGTTCGCCTTGGTCTTCTGCACTAAGTATTGCGCCGTTTGCAGGAAGATTTTTTGTTCTGTAACGGCTTGGCTTTGCAAACTGTCCTTCCTTAAGGTCAGATACTTCTTCAACTCTGTGGCCTTTTTTAAGGCTCATTACAGCAACGCCCTGACTATCCTTTGTTGTCTTTGCAGAGATTGCACCTGAATTAAAGAGAAGATATCTGCCCGCACTTGACTTCATAACAAGCTCCTTGTCTTCCTGTACATAAATTGCACTTACAATCGGACTCTTGTCGGAATAAGCCTTAATAAGCTTTTTACGATTCTGTTTTGTTTCATAAGCAGAGATGTCAACCTTTGCTACCTTACCATTCTGGAAGAAGAAAAGCATATAGCCTTTATATTCTTTAACAACAGCCATTGAAATTGCTGTTTCGCCTTCTTCCATTTGAAGCTTTGAACCAACGAAATCACCGAGCACACTTGCCTTTGTATCGTCAAATTCACAAGCACGTGACTTATAAACCTGACACTTATTAGTAAAGAAAAGAAGCTCAACGCTGTTTGTAGTCTCAACAGTCATTGTGATTTCATCATTTTCCTTAAGCTTATGCTCACCACTCATACGAAGTGACAAAGGAGTGATTTTCTTAAAATAACCTTCCTTTGTGAAGAAAAGTGTAACAGGATAATCAGGAATTTCTTCGATATTTTCTTCTGCTTCACTGATTTCCTGTGCATAGATAATTTCTGTGCGTCTGTCCTTACCGTATTTATCGATAATCTGATTAAGCTCACCGACGATAATTTTCTTAACCCTTGCTTTGCTTGAAAGGATATCTTCCATATCCTCAATCTGCTTTTTAAGGTCTTCAATATCGTCAAGACGCTTAAGAATATATTCTCTGTTCAAATGGCGAAGCTTGATTTCAGCAACGTATTCAGCCTGAATTTTATCAATACCAAAGCCAATCATCAAGTTAGGTACAACTTCTGCTTCTTCTTCAGTTTCACGAACAATTTTAATTGCCTTGTCAATATCGAGAAGAATTTTTTGAAGACCTAACAAGAGATGTAATTTATCCTTTGCCTTTGTCAAATCAAAGTAAACTCGTCTGTTGACACATTCTGTACGGAATGCAATCCACTCTGTAAGCAAGTCAGCAACGCCCAACACCTGTGGCACACCGGCTATAAGCACATTGAAATTACATGAGAATGTGTCCTCAAGTGTAGTCATTTTATAAAGCTTTGCCATAAGCTTTTCAACATCTGTACCACGCTTTAAGTCGATTGTGATTTTAAGACCTTTTTTATCTGTTTCGTCACGGATATCGCTGATTTCACGGATAGCATTTGCCTTTACTCGTTCAATCACCTTATCGATAATTGCTTCTGCAGTTGTTGTTGGTGGAATTTCAGTAATATCAATACAGTTATTAGCCTTGTCATATTCGTATTTTGCTCTTACCTTAAAGCCACCACGACCTGTACGGAAAATCTCATTCATCTGATTCTGGTCGTAAATAATTTTACCACCACCGATAAAATCAGGTGCTTTAAGTGTTTCTGTTATATCAAAATCAGGATTTTTAATAAGTCCGATTGTTGTTTCACAGATTTCACGAAGATTGAATGAACAGATTGATGATGCCATACCAACAGCAATACCTGTATTTGAGTTTACAAGAATTGATGGGAATGATACAGGCAAAAGTGTAGGCTCCTGCATTGTAGCATCGTAGTTGTCAACAAAATCAACTGTATCCTTATCGATATCCTTGAAAAGTTCAGCTGAAATTGATTCAAGCTTTGCTTCAGTATAACGAGATGCAGCAAAAGCCATATTCTTTGAATATGCTTTACCGAAGTTACCCTTTGAGTCAACATAAGGATGCAACAAACTCTCATTACCACGAGAAAGACGCACCATTGTTTCGTAAATTGCTGCGTCACCGTGAGGGTTTAATTGCATTGTACGACCAACGATATTTGCTGATTTTACTCTTGCACCATTGAGAAGTCCCATCTTATACATTGTATAGAGAAGCTTTCTGTGAGATGGTTTAAGACCGTCAATTTCAGGAATTGCACGGGACACGATAACACTCATAGCGTACGGCATAAAATTTGTTTCAAGTGTTTCTGTAATATTCTGTGTAACAACCTCACCTGCACCGATTATGTGAGCATTCAGTTGCTCTTCAGTGATTTCAGCTTCAATTGGTTTCTTTTTTCGAGCCATAAATTTTTACTCCTTGTTAGGATTTTTCGGCTTCTCCTTGAGGAGAAGCTGTCGAGCGTATGCGAGACTGATGAGGTGTAGGATACATAGTATCCGTCATTCAAAATTCCACCTCATCCGTCACTCGTTACACTCGTGCCACCTTCCCCACAAGGGGAAGGCAAAACTTATGATATATCTGCAAGGTCAATATATAAATGACCGTTTTCTGCGATAAAATCTTTTCTGCCCTGCAAATCATCACCCATAAACAATTCAAATCTTTCGTCCATAAGTGTTTCTATATTTTCAGGTTCAACTTTAATAAGTCTTCTTGTTTTTGGGTTCATTGTTGTAAGCCACATCATATCTGCATCGTTTTCACCAAGACCCTTTGAACGCTGAACGGTATATTTCGCATTACCAATTTCAGCTAAAACATCTGCTTTTTCCTTTTCAGTATAGCAGAAATATGTCTGGTCTTTACTACGAATTTCATAAAGTGGTGATTCAGCAATAAACACCTTGCCTTCACGGATAATTGTAGGCATAAGACGATGAATCATAGTAAGCAAAAGTGTTCTGATATGGAAACCGTCAACGTCGGCGTCGGTACAGATGATAACTTTATTCCATCTTAAATCGTCAATGTTGAATGAAGAAACTTCTTTACTCTTTTTAGAGTTTACTTCAACACCACAGCCAAGAACCTTTATAAGGTCAACGATAATGTCACTCTTAAAAATCTTGTCATATTCGCTCTTAAGACAGTTAAGAATCTTACCACGAACAGGGATAATTGCTTGGAATGATGAGTCACGAGCCTGTTTACAAGCACCAAGAGCAGAGTCACCTTCCACTATGAAGATTTCTCGTTCATTTACGTCACGACTACGACAGTCAACGAACTTTTCAACACGAGAAGTCATATCATTACTTGACTGTAATGTCTTTTTAATGTTGATTCGTGTGCTTTCAGCCTTGATTCTTGAACGCATATTGATGAGAATCTGGTTTGTAATCTTTTCTGCATCAAGTTTGTTTTCAAGGAAGTAAACTTCAAGTTGCTGACGGAAGAAATCTGTCATTGCTTCCTGAATAAATTTATTTGTAATTGACTTTTTAGTCTGATTTTCGTAAGAAGTCTGTGTTGAGAATGAAGAAACAACAAAAATCAAGCAATCTTCAACGTCCTGATAGTTGATTTTAGCATCACTCTTAACATATTTACCGTTTGTTTTAAGATAATTATCCACCTGATAAACGAAAGCATTTCTAAATGCTTTTTCAGGTGCACCACCATGCTCAAGGAAGCTTGAGTTATGATAATATTCCTTAAGCTGAACTTTGTTTGAGAAGCAAAGAGATGCAGTAATCTTTACACGATAGTCTTTCTTATCTTCACGGTCACGACCAACTCTTTCAGTTGACCAATACTGTACAGATGACATTTCCGTACCGTTTGCAACCTCTTTTACATAGTCTGTGATACCGTTTTCATAAACATATTCATATGTTTCAAATGAATTGCCTGAAATCTGGTCCTTGAGTATAAATTTAACACCTGCATTTACAACAGACTGCTTTTTGATTGTTTCCTGAAAATATGAAAGCGGAATATTGATATCTGTGAAAACCTTAAGGTCAGGCTTCCAACGGATTCGAGAGCCTGTATCCTTTTTATTATATGGCTCCTTAATCATATCCCCTGCAATTTCACCCTTTTCAAAGTGAAGAAGATATTTAAATCCACCTGTGTGAATTTCAGCATCCATATATTCAGATGCGTATTGAGTTGCACAAAGGCCAAGACCGTTAAGACCTAATGAAAACACATAGTTGCCACCGTCGTTGGTACCAAATAAACCACCGGCATACATTTCACAGAAAACAAGCTCCCAGTTATAACAGCCTTCATTTTTATTATAGTCAACAGGAATACCTCGACCAAAGTCCTGCACCTCGATTGAGCCATCAAGGAAACGAGTTACAACGATTTTGTCACCATAGCCTTCTCTTGCTTCGTCAATTGAGTTTGAAAGAATTTCAAAAACAGCGTGCTGACAACCGTCAATGCCGTCAGAACCGAAGATAACACCGGGACGCTTACGAACTCGGTCAGCACCCTTAAGTTGAGATATACTTTCATTACCGTAAGATGGTTTCTTTGCCATAAGATTTTTACTCCTTAATAGGAAAATGTTGTGGTTATTCGACAAACCCCTCAGTCTGCTTCGCAGACATCTCCCCTTTCATGGGAACCAAGTATAAAATTAAACCACCAAATA
>JAZQUC010000040.1:0-2126 GCA_045631075.1 Candidatus Fimenecus sp.
CTGTAGTTGGTAATCTTATTACTACCAAGCTTTCAAAAAAATATGAGCCAACAAAGCTTCTTAAATTCTGTGGTATCTATTCACCTGTTGCTTCATTCGTGCTTTTCGGCATCTGTTTTGTTGAGGCAGAAATGGGTATCAGATTCTTTGAAGGCTGGAACAGTATCTTCTTCTATGTATTCTATTTTATTTTCGGTATCGGCATCGGTATTCAAGAACTTTCAAAATCTCACTTTGATGTTGAATTCTATGATTATCTTGAATGGCAGGTCGGTGAAAGAATTGAAGCAATTCAGGGTATTGTTCCGGGTTGGGTCAACTCTGCTTGTGTATACTTAAGAGACCTCGCAATTCCATATATGATTGCATGGGCAGGTTATTTGTCATCAGCTGAAGGCGACCTTGTTAAAACTATGCAAGCTCAACCTACATATCTTGACACCTGTCTTAAAATCCTTGGTTTCCTTCTCTTCGGCTACACTCTTGCAAATGTTCTTAAAGCAATCATCCTTAAAACATCTTATGACATTGAGGGTGAAAAGAAAGAACAGATGTACCGTGAACTTGCAGAAATGCGAGCAAAACGCCACGAAGAAAACGAAACAGCTTAATAATTATTTAAAAGAGGAAATGCATTGTGAAATTTATAAATGTTACTGATAACGAAAATGTTTTTGCTGACGGTGTTCACGATGATACCAAAGCACTACAAGAATGCATTGACAAAGTGAAAGATGGAGGCACAATATATTTTCCTGATGGTATATATCTTGTTTCTTCAACACTTATTTTTTATTCGAATCAGATTTTTAAGTTATCTGACAATGCTGTGATTTTACGCCGTAAGGAAAGCAATCCTGTAACAAGATATCTTCTTGCATCTTATTCAGAACCACAATGGAGTGGCTATGAGGGTACACACGATGTTGTTATCTCCGGTGGTATCTTTGATGGTAATGCTGATTTGACTGAAAAATCAACCCTTGTTAATACAGTACATTGTCGTAATATACGAATTGTCGGTTGTCATTTTCGTAACTGCTCAATGTGGCACATGATTGAAATTAATTCAACCGAAAATGCTGTTATAGACAGTTGTGTGTTTGATGGACCTTCATACACCTTGATTCCCGAAAATCTTCTTAACGAGCAAATTCAGCTCGACCTTGCTCATGAAGGCAGTTACGGCCCTGTTTATAACTGTAATGGTGATTTAATTGACTTTTTCAAGGACGATACAGTGTGCCATAATGTTGTAATCTCAAACAATATTTTCAAGTGTGCAGGTTTTCCTGCCATTGGTCATCACGGAGATTGTGGACATCATAACATTTTGATTGAAAATAATATTTTTGATGGCAAATCAGGGTTGTATGATAAAAGTAGAGGTTACATAATTTTCAGACCTATGGTTTATGATGTGAAAATAAAGAAAAACGTCTTTATTTCATCTGAAAACACCAATTCGCCGAATTATGGAATTATATTTGAAAATCAAAAATCTGATGAGTTGTTGTTAGAGTCAAATGTTTTCATTGGTAAAATAACAAGCCTAGACGATTGATTTGCATTTTCGTTTATTGAAATAAACTGAGTCAGGAGATGTTAAAATGTTGAAAAAAATAATTCTTATTGTGTTAGCAGTGTGTATTGTTAATCTTGTTGCAGGCATAATTTATTTTGAAATTGAACCTGAAAACACAGATGTTGACTTCGCACCTGCAGATTCAAATAAAACAACTGACACAACAATAAGATTTAATTCCAAGGGTAAACTCAAAATATTACATATTACCGACACTCATCTTGCTAACGATAAGCATTTTGATTCATCAATATGGGTTATTGCTAACGCTTGTGATGTTGAAAAGCCTGACCTTGTTGTGCTTACAGGTGATAATACAGCACCTTACGATAGTGCAGAAGAAACCAAGAGACTTATCAATGCACTTATGAATATTTTTGAATCAAGAAATATTCCTGTTGCTGTAACTTTTGGTAATCACGATTCAGAAGATGGACCAATGTCAAGAAAAGATATTATGGAATATTACAAGACATTCTCTTGTGTAATATCTGCCGGCGATGAAGAAACATTCAAAAACTGCGCAACATTCAATATTCCT
>JAZQUC010000041.1:0-4447 GCA_045631075.1 Candidatus Fimenecus sp.
TGTTTCTTCTTTGAATAAATCGGTACGATATTCTGCCATAAGCACAACATCTTCTTCTCGTGGCAGAATCGTAAAACCAAGCGACGCTCTTGATATAGGTATAGTGATTGGAAGAAGTTCCGCTTTTTTATCACCAAGAACCACATGTGTCATTTTCTCACTCTGATATATAAACATAACATCATAGAGCGTCTTTTTATAGTCAATCTTTTTAATCAGCTTCTGTTGAGGATAATTTTGATGCGCAATTGCTTCAAAAGAATTATTCTTAACTTCATTTGCAAAATCCTTGAATGTTTTTGTGCCTATAGGTTGATTTCTTAATGAAAGCATGTTGACAAACATACCCCATGTATTGAGATATTTGCTACTTCTACCACTTGACGGTACACCTACACAAACATCTTCATTTCCTGAATATTTTGAAAGAAGAATGTTATAGCAAGCCATATAGAAATCATATGGAGTTACACCCAATTTTTTGCATTTAATTAGTATCTTTTCATTTAAATCACTATCAATTCTTGTGTAGATATTTGTTCCCTTAAATTTTTGTTCTTCTGATTTTTTAAAATCTGTATAGAGTTCAAGCACCGGAACATCTTCATATTCATTGAGCCAGTAGTTTTCATCTTCCTCTGTATATTTATTTGTAATAGCATAATCACCATACTGCACAGGTTTAGGCAATTCTCTGCCCATATACAGCTCATTGATTTCTCTGTAGAAAAGAGCAATAGTAGAGCCATCTGCTATGATATGGTGAAAGTTCACCATAATAATATTATCACAGCATCCCACTCTTAAAAGCGGTGCTTTTGAAAGATTAAACGGTGCATTAAAATCACTTGGGTTTGAAGACTCAACTTGTTCAACCTTTACAGATATATCCTCGTTAATTATCTGGAAAATTTGTCCATCTCTGTTTTCAAAGCTTGTTCTTAAACCCTCGTGACGCGCAACAAGCTTATTGATAGCTTTTTCAAACCTATTTACATCAAAATCTTCTACTTTAAATGCCAAAGAAATGTTATATAGTGTTGGTTCTTCGCTTATAAGGTAAGTGGAATATATGGACATCTGCGCTGCTGTTGCAGGTAAAACATAGCTATAACTAACCTTTTTATCTGTATTTTCTTTAACCATCAAATCCTTTGCAAGGGTTTGAATATCCATAGCATCAAAAATCGCTTTAACAGATACAGTATATCCATTATTCTCTAACTCGCTTGTGAGTTCAATTGATAAAAGCGAATCACCACCAATATTGAAGAAATTATCAAGCACACTAATTTCTTTCAAATCAAGAACAGCTTCAATTGCCGAAACAAGTACTCGTTCTTTTTCAGTTGATGGTGCTACATATTCCACATCTGTGCTGAAATTATCAAGGTCGATTTCAGGTAATGCATTTCTGCTCACTTTACCACTTACCGTCATCGGCATATTTTCAAGATATGTAAAGATATGAGGAATCATATATTTTGGTAACTTTGCCCCAAGAATTGAACGAAGCTCTTTTGATTCCTGTTCTTTTCCTGTATAGAACGCGCAAATAAATTGTCTGTCATTTTCGTCCGTTCTTACAACAACAGCACACTGAACCACACCATCGATATTTGCGATAGCGTTTTCAATTTCACCTAATTCAATTCTAAGACCACGGATTTTCACCTGGAAGTCATTTCTTCCGACAAACACAAGGTTTCCGTCTTCTCGCCAATAAGCCAAGTCACCTGTTCTATAAAGCTTATCCTCACCAAAAGGATTATCAATAAACTTTTCATTTGTAAGTTCAGGGTTGTTAAGATATCCTGCACAAACACCGTCACCTGCAACACAAAGTTCACCCGTTACCCCAATCGGCAACAAGCTGTTATATTTATCAACGATATATATCTTTGCATTCTCTATAGGCGCACCTATAGAAACAATGTCATTATCATCGTTATTTGTGAAAATATAGTCAACACAGCTTACCGTTGTCTCTGTCGGACCATATTCATTGTGAATTTCTATGTGTGCACCAAATTTTTCTAAAAACTCAACACATGTAGAACGATAAAGTGATTCACCACCAGAAATCAGATATTTCATATTGTGAAGAGTTTTGCCTTCAATATGTTGTAAGATTAACTGTAAATGTGTCGGTGTAACCTTTATTGTGTTGATTTCTTCATTATCAAAAATATCATTCAGGTCGTTCAACAATCCATTATCATATAAATATGTTGTTCCACCTGTTAATAAAGGAAGAAAATATGACGGAACAGACAAGTCAACGCTTGTTGATGTGAAAAATGGCATATTTATAGGTTCTGCGCCATAAATACTCATCAATGAATTCATATACCAGCACAAATTCTTGTGCAGTATCATCGCACCCTTTGGAACACCTGTACTACCTGATGTATAAATGCAATAGCACAAATCTTCTCCTGATATTTTTATATCAGGATTTTTTATGTTTTCATTGTTGAGAAGTTCATCAAAGTTATCTTCGGTAACGCAAAGCTTTGCATTACTATCAGATAATATCTGGTTAATTCTTTCTTGCGGATGAGTAATGTCAAAAGGAAGATATGCGGCTCCCGATTTAATAATGCCAAGCAAAGAAACCATAAATTTGCTTGTTCTTGCAAGTTTAATGCCAACAATATCGCCTTTTCCTATTCCCTTTTCAATAAGACTATTCGCAATTTTGTTTGCTTCTTCATTAAGTTTTCTGTATGTGAGAATTTTGTCAATCGCAACAAGTACTTTTTTGTCAGGTGTTCTTTCTACCTGTTCTTCAAACATCTCACAGACGCTCTTATCCTTTTGATATTCTGCATCTGTATTGTTGAAATCATAAAGAACTGTGTTTTTCTCTTGCTCTGTTAGTACAGAGATATTTTTGCTTTGTATGTTTTCATCAAGCGATGTGTTTAAGATAGAAACATATCCCTGTGCGAATCGTTGTATCTCTTTTTCATCATATACTTTTCTCGCGAAAGAAGTTCTAACTGTATAGCAATTTTTTTCTTTAAGGATTACAACATTCAAATTGAACTCGGTTTGTTCATTAAAAGAAACTAACTCTGAAGAGAGTGACCCTTGTCCCATATTAGAAATGTCGCCTGTATAATAATTTTCAAACACAAACAAAGCATCAATAGATTTCGCTTCAACATCACAATTTTTATATATTTCTGAAAGTGGTATGAAACCATATTTGTTGGCTTTAATCGTTTGATTTTGTATTTCATTCAACAAGTCAGCTAATGTAGTATTATCATCACTTATGATTCTTACGGGAACAGTGTTGATGAAAAGACCTACTGTATTTTCAATATTTTTAAGCGGAATACTTCTACCCGAAATTACCTTGTCAAACACTACATCTTCACTGCCTGAGCACTTCTGTAATGCTATTCCGAACGCACATTCAAACACCGTATTTGCTGTTACCTTGTTTTCTTTTGCAAACTTTTCAATCTTACTTGTTAATTCTTCACTTAATCTTGTTTCAATAGTAACAACATCTTCATTTCTGGAATTGTCCTTTGACTCTTTACCAAAAATATGAGCATATGAGTAATCAGCAAGTAAGTTCTGCCAATATCCTGAAACCTCATTTTTGTCTTGTTTTCTAATCCAATTTGCATATTGGGCATAAGAAGTCTGCCTTGAAACTTCTTTACTGATTTCCTCTGATAATTCTTCTACTGTTTTTCCGCTTGCGAGAGCATCATAATATTTCTGCACATCGTTGATAAGTACAGGTAAACACCAACCATCAATTATGATGTGGTGCGTATGAAGGAGCATAAATCTTTCATCTGTGAAATCAATAACCGTTACCTTAAAGAGTGAATCCTTCTGTAAATCAAGTGCCGTATTTAAATCTTTTTCTACTATTTCTTGGAGTTTTTCCTGTGAAAAAGGCATACTTTGTTCGAGAACAGTAAACTCTGGTTTTCTGTTCTCTAATATTACCTGTTTAATTGCTCCTGTTGACTTAAGCACTATAAATGCTGATTTTAGTACGTTGTGACGAACAGAAAGCAATTCCATACTTTTTTTAAATGTTTCTAAATCAAGCTCTTTGTTGATTTTTGTAAGATTCTGAAGCTGGTATGTTTTTGTAGCTTTATTTTGATAATATTGCGCATACACACCTTCCTGAGATGGAGTAAGGCTATATACATATTCCATTTCATCAAAATACATTTCATTTAACTCACTTAATTCAACCTGTGTTGCACTAAGTGGTGTAAAGTCATCTTCTCCAACCTGTTTATCTGTTATTGGCTTAATTATTCCCGCAATATCCATGAGTGTATCACTCTGCATAATATCTGCTACATGAAGCTCATAGCCCTTTTCTTCAAGTTCAGATACTACATAGATTGCAAGAATTGAGTCACCACCTAAATTGAAGAAGTTATCAAGCATATTAACATTT
>JAZQUC010000042.1:0-2805 GCA_045631075.1 Candidatus Fimenecus sp.
TACTCGTCAAGTTTGCCTGGAAAGGCATAACTAAACAAATCCAAATCTTCAAGATTTTTTAGCGAGTTATTATCACACTCTTGAATACTTGAATTGTGCAAATCGGCTAACCGAGTTTGCATTTCCGTAAGACTAAAAACATTGTTCATAACTTGTCCTATGCAAAAGACTTCGAAGAATACGGCGGCGTTATTATCGTTCTTGCTTTACGGATGAAAGCGGTATAAAAATATTAAATTGGCCGGATTGGTACTTTCATAATACACTGCAGAAATTGGTTTGTCAATAGACTTAACAAAATGTTCACAAATGGCTCTGTTAAGCCATTTACAAACATACAAACATACTTGTAAACAAACATTATTTTATCAAAAAACATAATATCTTTTTTAACATAGTTTATATATTTTTTGAAAGAAAAAAGTCACCCAACTATTAATAAGTGGAGTGACCTGTTTTCAAGAAAATTAATTTTTTATAAAGGCATTTTGCTACGGTGAGAAAGGTGAGTGTGTGTTAATGAACATTACCAGTTTTCTTTTAAAAGAAAATCTGCAATGTGTGTAATTTCAATTCCGTTATCATTACCTATTGCAAGAGTGTCTCTGCAAACAACGTATTTATGGTAATGGTCTTTAATTTCCATAAGGTTGTCTGTTTCTCTTGTTGATTCAGTAGGAAGTTCTACACAAACCTGAATATATTTTTTTTCATCCCTGCGAACACCGACAAAATCAATTTCTTTAGTATTGTTCTTGCCGATATAAACATCGTAACCTCTGCGTTTCATTTCAAGAAAAACGATGTTTTCAAATACAGCTGAAAGCATTTTTCTGTCAAATCCCATCTGACTGTATTTTATTGAAATATCAGAGAGATAATATTTTTCCTGCGTTTTGAGAACTGATTTGCCCTGTAAGTCATATCTTTTGCAAGGATAGATTATAAATGCCTCACTGAGCCATTTGAGATAATTGTAAATGGTTTCAACAGAAAGACTTCTGTTTTCACTTTTAAGAAATTTTACTATTGAGGAGGCTGAAAAGGTTTTGCCAACATTTTCAATAATATATCTTACAACTCTGTCAAAAAGCTCTTTGTTTCTTATTTTATGTCTTTTTGAAACATCGCGTGTTATTACTGAAGCGTAAATTCCTTCGACAATCTGATATGCTGATTTAGTGTCAAAATCACTTATGCCGATAATTGGAAATCCGCCATACTGAATATATTCATCGAATACTTCTCTTGCTGATGAGATATCCTTATTTTTAAAAGTGAGATATTCTTTGAAAGAAAGTGTATAAACAGGTATCAAAACATATCTTCCGGTTAAGTAGGTTGAAATTTCACTGGACATAAGTTTAGAGTTTGACCCTGTGACATAGATATCCACATCAAAATCTTCCATGAGAGAGTTAACAACCTTTTCCCAACCTTTAATTTCTTGTAATTCATCAAGGAAAAGATAGTATCGGCCAGTGCTTTTAATGGCATTTTTTAAGTCTGAATACATATCCTTGGCAGAAAAATCTTCATAATCAGGATTGGTATATTTTCTTTTGATAATATTGTTACTAGGAATGTTTTTTTGTTCGAGTTCCTGAACTAACATATCAAAGATTGTGGATTTACCACAACGACGAACTCCGGCAAGAATTTTTACAAGTGGTGCATCTATAAAAGGAGTAATTGCATTAATATAATCTGGTCTTAAAATCATTCTGACCACCTCCGTTATATTGAAAGTATATCGAAAAAATTATTAAAAGTCAATAGTTTTTACTTCTATACCGATAAAACTTTGTGTTTTAATATGACTTTTCAGGTTTAAAATTAAAAATGTATGGAAATTTATGCTGATTTTTGGTTTTGAAGTTCAGCGAGATAGGTGAGGGCGTCCTGGTAAGCATCACGGAATTTCCAACGGATTGTGATGTCGCCACCCTTGTGGACAAGGATGCAGTCGAGTAGTTCTACTAACATCGGTCTTGTCAATTTGTCGATGGTGCCGTATTTTTTGAAGCTTGCGATGAAATCATTTTCTTCAACTGCGCCTGTGTGACACTTCTTAATTTGTTCTTGTGTTTTTGTAATCTCTTTTTGCAGTGATGTGATTTTCTCTGAGATGTTTGCTTTTAAAAGTAAATACTCATCTTGTGAGAGAATTCCACATTTGTAATCAGGGTAAAGGTCAACCATCGCAGATTTATACTTTTCAAGTTGTGAAGATTCTTTTTGCAGTTTTCGTTCAAGCAGAGTTTCATCAGTACGGATTTTGTTTGACTGATTTGTACTTTTGATAATTTCGTCCATATCAACAGCAGTTCTAATCATAAATTGAAGTGATTTTAAAACTGCTTTTTCGAGCTTATCAATACGGATTGTATGACCACTTTCGCAGGTGTTTTTACCTTTTTTGGTACGAGTGGTACATCTGTAATACTCATAAGTACCATATGAATGAGTGTTAGTCTTTTTGTTAAGTGTGTAGTTACAGTTAGAACATCTCATAAAGCCTGAAAATAAATCGACAGAATCAGCTTTTGGTGAAATTCTTGTATTTTTGTTAAATAGTGATTGTGCCTTGTAGAATGTGTCATGGTCGATAATTGGTTGGTGTGTGTTTTCGACAATTATCCATTTGTCTTTATCAATACCACGATTCTGTTTAATCTTGTAACTGATTTTTTCGTTTTTACCTTGTACCATATTGCCGATGTACATCTCATTTGAGAGAATTCTTCGCACAGTTGAATCAACCCAAAGTGAAGAACTACTCTGTGGCTTGTAATTAGGATTATT
>JAZQUC010000043.1:0-12677 GCA_045631075.1 Candidatus Fimenecus sp.
AATAATCAAACAGAATGGTAGAAATACCAAACAGCATCATAAGACCATAAACCAAATAAATTTTTCTTTCTTGTTTTTTAGGCAAGAAGCCTAAGTTGTCACAAACATACCACCAGATAAGGGCTGTAATATAACCGAGAGGCATATTAAGAAGACCGATAACTGAGAATGTAAGATAAGGCAACTTATAGTGGTGCATAATGAGGAAACAGCTTGACCAAAAGCCGATATACTCAAGTGTTTTTGCACCTGTGTAGTTTGCGCCGACACCGATAACAACGTCCTTATATTCTTTATAAGGAACATATTTACCTTCTGCCGGAGTGTTCCAATGAGTTTTGATTTCAGTACCAAATTCTTTTACTTTATCAAGTACACTCATTTCTTCACTCTCCCTTTCTAATATATTCGGTTAATTATACCATAAACACAAGTCAATAACAATGTTGTTTTATGATATATTTTTTCTTTGGTAATTATAAACAAAAAAAGGACTTATCGCTTATGCAATAAGTCCTTTAAGCTCTTTATTTTTCAAGAATTTTCAACACATCTGAAATATCTGTTATTTCGTAATCAATGCGAAGATTATCACGATTTTCAGCACCGTGCGGGTTGTACCAACAGCAAAGAATATCAGCGTTATTTCCACCACGCATATCACTTGTAAGTGAATCACCGATAATCATAACTTCGTCGTGATTAAATTTGCCAATTTCATCCTGTACAGCCTGAAAAAATTCGATTGCAGGTTTTTCAAAGCCTATTGTATCGGAAATAAACACTCCGTCAAATATTTTATCAAGACCTGACTGACTAAGCTTTCTGCTTTGTGCCAAAAATGTACCGTTAGTGACTGCATACTGCTTTATTTTACCTTTAAGACTCTGAACCGTTTCAAGTCCGTTGTCACAGAAGAAAACCTTGTCACCAAGACGGTATTGATATTCAAGGTTGAATTCATCGATTTTATGAAATTCTATGCCTTCCGTTCTGAAAAACTCTTCAAATCTTCCACGAAGAACCTGAGGTTTAGTAAGCTCATTTCTTTCAAGCATTTCCCAATATTTTCTGTTGATTACTGAATATCGTGAAAGCATTTCGTCGGTACATTCACCAAGAGAAAAGACTTCGAAGCACTTTCTTATTCCGTACTCCTCTGCTTTACCGAAATCAAGCAGTGTTCCGTCAATGTCCCAAAGTAGTGTTTTAATCATATTACACCAAGACCTTCAAGAAGGAATTTTACGCCCATAAGCACAAGTACAAGACCGCCTGCAAGCTCGGCTTTATTCTTATACTTTGCACCAAATTTGTGACCGATAAACACACCAATTGCTGAAAGTAACGCTGTTATTACACCGATAAGAGTTACTGCTACAAAAACTGTATTTTTCTCGTACTCCAAGGCAAAAGCAACGCCTACTGCCAAGGCATCAATACTTGTTGCGACTGCAAGTGCTGTCAATTCTTTAAGATTTAATTTATTTTCGCAACAATCACATTCATCATCATCGTGGAACGATTCATAAATCATTTTACCACCAATAATACCGAGAAGGATAAAGGTCACCCAATGGTCAATGCTTGTAATATAATCGGCAAATTTTGAACCGATAAACCAGCCTATAAGTGGCATACCTGCCTGAAAGCCACCAAAAAACAGTGCAATAAGTGCGGTCTGTTTATAATCAAGCTTTCTCATATTAAGACCTTTACAAATCGCCACAGCAAAAGCATCCATAGCAAGACCTACGGCAATAATAATTAATTCTGACATAATGAAAACTCCTTGAAAAAAGGCTCATAACAACTATGAGCCTTTAATTTTTCTACCAAAAAAATGATAGCATTTATATATAAATTTGTCAAGAAATCTTCATTCGTAAACGAAGCTTGTCACTTATCATTGCAATAAATTCTGAATTTGTCGGTTTTCCCCTGTCACTTTGAATTGTGTATCCGAAATAGGCGCTGAGCACATCAACATCTCCCCTATCCCACGCAACTTCTATTGCGTGACGAATTGCCCTTTCAACTCGTGATGAGGTTGTGGCATATCTTTTTGCAACTGTGGGATAAAGCACCTTTGTAACTGAACTCATCATTTCACCATCATTTATTGTAAGTACGATTGCTTCACGAAGATACTGATACCCTTTTATATGAGCAGGAACACCGAGCTGATGCATAATTTCGCTGACTGTTACCTGTAAATCGTTATCATCCTTAAGTGCTGTTGTGTCCTTTTTATCTCTTGACCAGCCTGTAAGCTGTGTTACCCTTTGGGCAAGCATATTGACATCAAAAGGTTTAAGGAAATAATAATCCGCACCTGCTGACAAAATTTCCTGTTCAAACCGTTGATTATCCGAGCTTGAAATAACAACCACAAATGGCTTTTTGTTGTCATTCTTTAAACTGTTCACAACACCCAGAGCGTCAAGATTTGCCATAAAGGCATCCATAATCACAACATCAGCATTTTCTGTTGAGAGTCTTGATAACAAGGCCTTACCGTCCTTTGCCACAAGAGAGACATCACAACCGTATGTTCGTAACACATTTGCACAATTCCTTCCAAAATCACTACCTTCACCCGTTAATAATACTTTTAGATTATTTCCCATTTTCTGGAACCTCCATTTTATTTCAAATCATTTTTCTGATTTCTTATTTCTGCCATATTTTACCATATATGGTAATTTATGGCAATAGTTTTTTCAATTTTTGACATTAAAAACTTTTCGACAAAAAACGCACCACAAAATCTTACTTAAAATGACGGAAAGAGAAATATTTCCTGCAAAATTTTATGCATAAATTTCAAAATATTCAGTCATAAATTGACTATTCATCTTTGTTTTAAGTCTTTTTTTAACGAGGATTTGAACTTTGAAATTGTTGAAAAGTCTGTTGAAAATGTTTAAAACTATATATATCAAGGGTTTTTACACCCTGATTAACATTTTTTTGTAAAGTAAAAGTCTTTACAAAAATAATTTAAAAATAAAAAAAGATGTATATACAAATGCATATACATCAATTAAATTGAAGGATAAATTTCATATTTGAAAATGATATAAAAAGACCAGACATCACAACGACATCTGGTCATATTTTTTATAAAATCAGTCTCTGCGAAGAGCTTCAATCGGTGGAAGATTTGCTGCTCGTTTAGCCGGATAAACACCGAAGATAATACCGATTGCTGATGAGAAGCCGACTGCCAGAAGAATTGTAGCAGGCTCAACATACAACGGTACATTCATAATGTACGATACAAATGCTGCAGCAGCAACACCAAGTAACAGACCGATTACACCACCAATAAGGCAAAGGATAATTGATTCTGTCAGGAATTGGAACATTATTGTTCCTGTTTTTGCACCAAGTGCCTTTCTTATACCGATTTCACGAGTACGCTCGGTAATTGAAACCAGCATAATATTCATAACACCGATACCACCAACCACAAGTGAGATAGCACTAACGGCAGCAATAAAGATTGTGAAAACATTGATAACTGTATCAAGAAGGTCAATATATGTTGCCATATTTGTAACAGCGTAACAATCCTTTTCGTAGTTGTCGTGTAAAGAATGTACATAATTCAGTGCGGCAGCACCGATTTCGTCAAGCATATTTTCGTCAACAGCAGTAATCTGAAGCATATCATAACGGCTACTTGATTTACCAAGAAGCGTTGCAGAAACAGGTGCAGGCATTAAGAGCATACAGCTTGTCATCTGCATTCCACCCATCATTGAACCCATACTACTCATCAGTTCTTCTGTATCAAGATTCATACTTGCCATAATGTCAACGACACCCACAATACGGACAGATATTGTAAGGTCGTTTGATGTACAGCTTACACTTTCACCCACTACATCTTTTCGTCCGAAAAGCTGTAATGCACTACCAACATCAATAACGCCAACGTGTTTTCCTTCAGCGTATTCTTCTTCCGTAAAAAATCTGCCATAAAGAAGTGGCGTTCTCATAAGCATAGCCATATCAGTATTACAACCGATACCCATAAGGATACCTGTCATATCATTTGCAGACATCTGACACATTGAAATTGACTGCATTGATGCATATTGAACACCGTCAAGCTTTTTGATGGCAGCAATATCAGCATCAGTAAAATAGTCGTCATCATCAGCAGTATTAGCATTGACTGTCAATGAAATGGCACTGTTACCCATATCACGAATCATACCGACAATATAGTCACGACCACCGTTACCCACTGTAACAATAGCAATAACAGAAGCAACACCGATAATAATACCAAGCATTGTAAGCAGAGAACGCATCAGATTAGTTTTAATGCTGAAGACGGCAATGCGTATATTTTCTCTTATATTCAAAGTTTACACCTCGATTAATATAATCTAAACTGCATTTTGAATGCCGTCTTATCCGTTTTTCTTTGCGATTCTTGTTCCGTCTTCCATATTAGGGTCTGGGCTCTTAACAACCCATTCACCAACTTCAAGACCACCTGTGATTTCATATGATGTATCATCAAGTGAACCCTTTGTTACTGTACGCTTTGTTGCTGTTCCTTCATCTTCGTCATATACGAATACTGAATAAACACCACTGTTATAAACAACTGCTTCAACAGGAACTTTCAACACATCTTCAATTGTATCAAGAACAACCTTAATATCAACATCAAAACCGATTACGATTTTTTCATCAGGATTATGGATTTTAATCTTTACAACTGCGCCACTTGCACCTGAGCCACTTCCTAAAAGTGAGCCTGCAATTGAGCTGATGTCAAGTCCGCCTGTTGATTCAGCTGCTGTTGCACCTACATATACAACTTCACCTTTATACTGTGAGTCAAGGCTTGTGATAACTGCTTCCATACCAACCTTGATTTTAAGTAAATCAGATTTACCGACTGTAACAGAAACAATCATATCGTCATAGCTTTCAAGCTTGACACCTGTGCCTGCAGGAATTGAAGAATTACCCATAAGTGATGTGATAAGGTTAAGTGTTTCACCGTCAACCTGACCACCAAGAAGAGAAGCAATATCAAATGATGAAGTTGTCTGCTTAACAGGAATGAACTTCTCACCTGCTCGGATATTAACTTCTGTTATAATACCGTTATTTTCAGCAACCCAGCCCTTTGACATTCTGTCATAAACCGATTTGATTTTGTCATAATCTGCTTTTTTAGTATCAGCAACTGATTTAAGTGCTTTTAAAACTGTTTCGTCAGTAACAACTGTAACTGTATCTTCTGCATAAAGTGCTGAAAGTTCAGCGTTAAGCTGTGCTAATTCAAGATTTTTCTGCATAAGCTCCTGATATTTTTCAGAAGATGCTGAATCTGTTACAGGCAACTCAACCTTTGATGCTGCTTCCTTAAACTGGTTGATTTGTTTAAGGCTTGAACCGTTTGCAAGCATCTGCATAGCAATCTGATTGATTTGTTCCTGTGGGATTGGTGCTGTTTCAGTATCAGAAACATTAACTTCTTTTTCAAGAGTTTCAATCTCCTGCTGTTTTGTTGTGATTTTACCGTTTACAGTTTCAATCTGCTTTGCAATTTCTGTTTTTCTTTCTGCATTTGTTTTAGAAGAACCTGCTGCATCGTTATATTCCTTTAACGCCTTATCATATGCTTTTTTAGCATCAGTAAGATATGAAGAAACTCCTGACACATTGAAGGTTGCAATTTTATCACCCTTTTTCACTGCATCACCGACATTTACAAACACTTCTTCAACAAATACACCTTCAAGTGCCAACATATCTTCCGTTACACCTGACTCAACAGTACCACTTACATCAAGTGTATCGGTAATTGTGCCTTTTTCAGCCTTAACTAATTCATACTCGACAGGGTCAGCAGGTTTAAGATTTGAATATGCCACATAAAAGACAAGTAATGACATAACAAGGATAAAGGCAATTATACCCGCTTTTGCCTGTGGACTTTTCTTTTTAAAATTCTTTAACAAGGAAATCACTATCCTTCACAATATTTTATCAGTTTATTTTACACCTATTTTAAAATTTTTCCAATATGAAAATTGTAAAAAAATTGTTAATTTCTCAAATTTTTCATATATATAAATAACAAATATTAAAACGGAGGACATTTTATGAAAAAATTATTGGCAATTCTTATGATTTTTATAACTGTTTTCTTCTCTGCCTGTTCAAAAGAAAGCAAATTCGGTATTCAGCAATTTACTGACAGAATGAACAAAACATTTAAAACAGAATATCAGACATCCGACTTTATTTTAAGCAAACGCGAAAATGACAATGTTCTTTTTTTATCGGAAGAAAATTCACTTATCTCTGTTTTTATTGACAATAACAACTATATTAAAGGTATAAGTTTTCTTATAACCGCTGACGGTGACATTGAAAAGGGTAAAATTACATATTGTCAGATGTGCAGTATTTTCACGGGAAATGACTATGAAAGTCAGATGAAGATATTTACTGAATCTGATTTTTTTAACGAAAACATAAAATTTGCCGACGGAAATTCACTAATCACCGTCGGCAGATTTAAATATACAATTGTCTGTAATAATTATAGCATTACATTTATGTGTAACAGAATTTAATTTTTTCTATTATTCTCTGTGCCACTTAACACCCTGTGGTGTATCTTCAAGAACGATGCCCTGTGCTTTAAGTTCGTCACGGATTCTGTCTGCTTCTGCCCAGTTTCTGTCCTTACGAGCCTGAGTACGAGCTTCGATAAGCTTTTCGATTTCATCATCAAGGCTTTCTGTCTTTCTGTTATAAACAAGACCCAGAACACCTGTAAGCTCATCAAAGAGATTTGTTGCATATTCAACAAGTTCTTTTGAAGGTGCGTCTGTGATAACCTTTGTGTTAATATCCTTAACAAGTTCAAACACAGCAGTAATAGCATCTGCTGTATTAAGGTCATCATCCATAACACGGATAAACTGTTCACGACGAGCATCAAGTGCTTTTTTGATATCTTCTGCATCAGCAGTAACTGTATCTACTGCATTTTTAAGTGCAAAATCAAGACTTTCACGACAGTTATAAAGACGAACAAGAGATGCCTTGCACTGTTCAATAATATCAACACTATAATTGATTGGGCTTCTGTAATGAGAAGAAATAAGGAAATAACGGATTGGCTCATAGCCATATTCGTTAGCAACATCACGAACTGTGAAGAAGTTGCCAAGAGACTTTGACATCTTAACATTATCAACGCTGATAAATCCGTTATGCATCCAATAGTTTGCAAAAGGAACACCGTTACAGCATTCACTCTGTGCAATTTCGTTTTCGTGGTGAGGGAAAACAAGGTCCTGACCACCACAGTGAATGTCGATAGTTTCACCAAGATATCTTCTTACCATTGCTGAACATTCAATATGCCAACCAGGTCTGCCGTGTCCCCAAGGTGATTCCCAGTATGGTTCACCAGGTTTTGCACTCTTCCAGAGAGCAAAATCCATTGGTTCATGCTTAACTTCACCGATATTGATACGAGCACCTGCTTCAAGGTCTTCTAATGGCTGATGTGAAAGCTTACCGTATTCATCAAATTTCTTTGGGCTGAAATATACGTCACCATTATCAACAGCATAAGCATAACCCTTTTCAATAAGAGTGCTTACGATATTGATAATTTCGTCAATGTTTTCAGTTGCCTTTGGATGAGTTGTTGCTTCACGCACATTCATACCCTTTGCATCTGTCCAGAATTCTTCGATATATTTTTCTGAAACTGTTTTATAATCTGTTCCTTCTTCGTTTGCACGACGAATGATTTTATCGTCAATGTCAGTAAAGTTCTGAACAAAATTCACCTTATATCCACGATATTCCATATATCTTCTGAATGTGTCAAACACACAAAGTGGACGAGCATTACCGATATGGATATAGTTATAAACTGTAGGACCGCAAGCGTAAACCTTCAATTCGTTTGGTGTAATTGTTTTGAGTTCTTCTTTTCTTCTTGTGAGAGTATTAAAAATTTTCATATTACTCACCTTTTTCTTCCTTTTCTTTATATTTCAAAAGTTCTTTTTCAAGTCTTTCAATTTTCGCATTAAGCTTACAGAATTCCTGTGATACAGGGTCAGGGATATGAACCTGGTCAAGGTTGTCAACTCGTTTTCCGTTTCGTTTTACAACTCTTGCCGGAACACCGACAGCCGTTGAATTAGGTGGAATCTCGTCAAGCACAACAGCACCCGAAGCGATGTTTGAATAGTCACCAACTTTAAAAGGTCCTAAAACCTTAGCACCTGAGCCAATCATAACACCGTTGCCGATTGTTGGATGTCGTTTACCTGTATCCTTACCTGTACCACCCAATGTAACGCCCTGATAGATTGTTACATCGTCACCGATTTCGGCAGTTTCACCAATTACCACACCTGTTCCGTGGTCGATGAAAAAGCGTCGTCCGATAGTAGCACCAGGATGAATTTCAATATTAGTTTTTTTCACTGCACGTTGTGAAATTGCACGTGCAATAAATCTCATATTATGCTTAAAAAACCAATGTGCAACCCTGTGCATTCTTATGGCTTTAAGTCCAGGATATAAAAACAGAATTTCAAATATGCTTGACGCTGCAGGGTCACGCTCTTTGACTGTTTGTATATCTTCTTTTAATCGTTTGAACAAGGATATTCCTCCAAAATATTTTGAAAGTGTTGCAGACGTGGAAACCCCTCTGTCACTTCGTGACATCTCCCCTTTCAGGGGCGACAAGACCCACTACGCGAATTGTGTATAAAAAAAGCCTCCGTCTGCCAATGCAAACGAAGGCGAATAATCGCGGTTCCACTTCGATTTATAACTCGAGTTAGTTTATAACGCAACTACACGGATGTGTATTTCCCCACATCAACTCACGAATGCACTTCACAGTTCTTTTTTAATACAGGCTTTCAGCCGATGACCCGTAATCTCTGATAAAAAGGTGAACTGTTACTCTTTTCGGTCACAGTCTTTATTCATATTGTTTGTATTTTATCACACTTTTTTTAAAAATGCAATTATTTTGTGAAATCTATTATTTTTCGGCTATCTATAAGATAAATTACACCTGAAACAACAGTAAAAATCGCAGTAATCCACAACAAGCCGTTAGAAACAAGTGACAAATCAGGTAATTTTGAAGCAAGTTCTGCATACTGATTTTCTAAAATATAATAGGCTTCACCTAAAAGCATAATTGTTATTGTGAAAACCATTTGTGTTACAGTTTTGATTTTTCCCCATATATTTGCAGGTATTACAACGCCACATGAAGCTGCAATCATTCTTACAGATGCAATAGCAAATTCACGAGTTAAAACGAGCATAACAATCCATATGTTGCAAAGTCCCATTGACATAAAGGCTAAAAGTGCTGATGTTGTAAGGACTTTATCGGCAATAGGGTCTAAAAATTTTCCGAAATTAGTTATCTGGTTATTCTTTCTTGCCAGATGTCCGTCAAGTGCATCAGTAATTGCACCGATTGAAAATACAATACAGGCAATTAAAAATCTGTGTGGCAGATTTTCCCAAAGAATAATCCACAAGAAAAATGGTGTTATTATTATTCGTGCTAATGTAAGAATGTTTGGGGTATTTAATTTCATACTACTTCTCCGGTTAATTCTCCGTCAATGACGTTTATTACCTCAACTTCCACAATATCCCCATCATTTAATTCAAATCCGCAAGTGAAATAAATTTGTGTATCAATTTCAGGTGCATCCATATATGTTCTACCATAATAAGCATCTGAATAAGGGTCATAACCCTCAACAATAGTTGAAAGTGTTTGACCGATAAGACTGTCGTTAATCTCGTCAAGAATAACATTCTGTCTTTCATTTATTATATCGGCACGGTCCTGACGGATTTGGGTGTCCATCATTCCGTCAAGCTTTGCAGCAGGAGTCCCCTCTTCTTCTGAATATGCAAAGCAACCCATTCTTTCAAATCGCATATCTTCAACAAATTCGCAAAGTTCATTGAATTCTTCTTCTGTTTCCCCTGGGAAACCTGCGATAAATGTTGTACGGATAGTAATTCCGTCAATCTTTTCACGGATTTTACGAAGAAGTGCAGTAAGACTTTCACGGTCACCGTGACGATTCATTCGTTTCAGCACATTTTTGTTACAATGCTGAAGCGGAATATCCATATATTTTACGATTTTATCGTTATTGGCAATTTCGTCGATAAGTGCATCGTCAATTCTTTCAGGATAAAGGTACAAAAGTCTAATCCACTCGATACCATCTATTAATGAAAGTGATTTAAGAAGTGGTACAAGTGCATTTTTGCCGTATAAATCTTCACCATATCGTGTTGTATCCTGAGCAACAACCACAAGCTCTTTCACACCATCATCGGCAAGTTTTTTTGCTTCCTTGAGAATGCTTTCACTTGGTCGGCTTCTGAAAGGTCCACGGATTGACGGAATCGCACAGTAGGTACAATGATTTGAGCAACCCTCTGCAATTTTAAGATATGCTGAATACCTAGGAGTTGTGAGAATTCTGTCACCTTCGATTTTAAGGTCAGTTTTTGGTGGGAAAAGTTCGACCTTTTCACCATTTATAATTCTGTCACAAACATCACAGATATCTTCATTTGCGCCAATACCGATTACAGCATCGGTTTCAGGAATTTCCTTGAAAATTTCTGCCTGATATCTTTCAGCAAGACAACCTGTCACAAGCACCTTAAGTTCAGGACAATCTTCCTTATATGAAATCATATCAAGGATATTTTCGATTGATTCTTTCTTGGCGTCTTCAATAAAACCACAGGTATTTACAATGACAACATTTGCTTCAGATGGGTCTGAAACAATTTCAAAACCATTATTCTGAAGCTTTGAAAGCATAATTTCAGCATCAACCTGATTTTTGGGACAACCCAAGGATATCATACCAACTTTTTTAGTCATAATTTTCGTCCTCGTCAAATTCCGAAAGAGTATTTAAGGCAGATTTAATTTCTGAATAAGAATAACCAAGTCGCATAAGACCGTCAATGGCTCTTTTTCTGCCTTTTTCATCATCTAATTTATTAATATATTTTTTCTTGATTACTAATATAATACGGTTTTCAGCATCATTGTCAAGAGAATCAACAGTATTTTCAATAATTTCCCTTGAAATCCCACGGAATGACAATTCTTGCTTTACTCTTTTTATACTGTATTTTTTTCGTTCAATAAGGTCGTTTGCGAGAATTCTTGCATATTCTTCATCATTTAATAAACGAAGTTCAAGAAGTCTTTCACAAGCCTTTTCGGCAGATTCCTTTTCGTGACCTTTTTCGCAAAGCTTTTTAATAAGCTCTTTTACGCCATAAGGTCTTCGTGACAACAAATCAAGACCTTTGTTATAAGCACGACGAAAACTGACCGAGTCAAGCAACTCAGTCAGTTCTTCTTCATTAATCTCTTTTAAATTACGATATTTTTCTGAATACCAATAGTCACTGTCAACAGTGGCACGGTATTCGTCGTCAACATAAATATGAATCTTGTTGGCTTTTCCTTCTTTAACAGTCAGCTTCATTATTCGTCGTCATCAACTGCAATATCAAGTGTTGCACGAGCAGCAGCTCTTGTAGTAGGAACTTTTACGATTTCAGGCTGTGACACAGGAGGAGTTGTTGTTTTCTTTACACTTGCAAGCTCCTGCATTTTTTCACGAATCTGTTTTTCGATTTCAGTTGCAAGTACTTCATCCTGCTTAAAGAGAAGCTTAACATTTTCACGACCCTGACCAAGACGCTGTTCACCATAATAGAACCAAGCGCCACTCTTTTTGAGAATGTCGAATTTAACACCAAGGTCAACGATTTCACCGATTTTTGAAATGCCTTCACCATACATAATGTCGAATTCAGCCTCTTTGAATGGTGGAGCAACCTTATTCTTAACGATCTTTGCACGTGTTCTTGAGCCTACGAATTCATTGCCTGCACCCTTAAGCTGTTCAACACGACGAACATCAATTCGCATAGTTGTATAGAATTTAAGAGCACGACCGCCTGTTGTAACCTCAGGGTTACCGTAAACAACGCCAACCTTTTCACGAAGCTGGTTAATGAAGATAACAACTGTGTTTGACTTGTTGATTACACCTGTAAGCTTACGAAGTGCCTGTGACATAAGACGAGCGTGAAGACCGACGTGACTGTCACCCATATCACCCTCAATTTCAGCACGAGGGACAAGGGCAGCAACAGAGTCAACGATTATTACATCAAGAGCACCTGAACGAGCAAGAGCTTCTGTAATTTCAAGAGCCTGTTCACCGTTATCAGGCTGAGAAACAAGAAGAGAATTAACATCAACACCTAAATTCTGTGCATATTCAGGGTCAAGAGCGTGTTCAGCATCAATGAAAGCAGCCTCGCCACCCAATTTCTGTGCTTCAGCAACAACCTGTAAAGCAAGAGTTGTTTTACCTGAAGATTCAGGTCCATAAATTTCAACAATTCTGCCCTTTGGAAGTCCACCGATACCGGTTGCGTGGTCAAGAGAAATTGAACCTGTTGAAATTGCCTCAACATTCAATGAACTATTTTCGCCAAGGCGCATAACTGCACCTTTACCGTAATTTTTTTCAATTTGTAATAACGCGGTTTCTAACGCTTTTGAT
>JAZQUC010000044.1:0-7892 GCA_045631075.1 Candidatus Fimenecus sp.
AACACACGACCTGAAATTTTTAAGGAAAAAGAATAATCAAAGATAAAAAAGGCACAACCGACAAAAAATCGGATGTGCCTTAATTATTTTATTGTAAGTTATATTTCGCAAAATCTTCTGAGATAATTTGCTGCTTCGCCTCTTGTTACAGCGTTATCAGAATTTTCTGAAATAATATTGAATGCAAGAACAACACATTTAATCATACCCATAAAGCCTTTTTGTGATGCACCACTTAAAACTTTAAGAGCAAAATCAGTAGTACTTGCAATTTCCTTACTGTCTGTTGCGTCATCAGTACCATTGATTTTATTGAATGCAGAGTTCAACTGACCCTTTGTCAAGGAAGCATCAGGATTAAATTTACCTGCTGACTCAACTGTCATAATGCCGTTTTCAAGCACATATTCAACATCATTATAGTATTTATAACCAGGTTTTACATCGTTCATTGTGTCATATAAATCACGGTCAGGAAGTGATTCAATAATAAGATTTGCAATATGAACGTGACCTGCTGCGTCAGGATGGCTTTCAACATATGTTGTACCTGCAGTATCAACATAAGTATAACCGAATTTTTCAGCACCTTCAATCATTGGATTGTTACCAACGCCCATAATGAAATCAACAATCATTGTTGTAACTTCATCCTGCTCTGCACCGTCTTCGTTTACAGGACCACCTGCTACTCCGTCATAGTCGAAATAGTTACCTTTAAGACCGTTGTCACTCATACCGAGAACCATTAATGTTACATCAGGATTAAGGTCATAGATATCCTGAATCATAATATCCCAGTTACTATAGAATTTTCCAAGTCCGTATGCAAGTGCTGCAGGAAGAGTAGAAGCAAGTTCAGGAAGAGCACCTGCTGTATGAGCAAGGTCAACCAAGGTTTCTACCATTTCAGTACCCATTTCCATACTTTCAAGGATTTTTACAAGCTCTTTATTATATTTATCGGCAACATTTTCTTCTTCAAAAACATCAGCAATAACCCAACCAAGATATGCACCCCAGTCGTTACCACCTACACCGAGAGTAATAAGGTCTGCTTCTGCAACAGCCTTTTTATATGCTGTTCTGTATTCTTCACTACCTGGTTCACCTACTGCATTCATCTGTGCAGGATGGAACATATAGTCATCAGCTTCGTCAAAATCATCTTCAAGCATATATCTGATTTCGATTGTTCTGTAACCAGGACCTGCAAATGCTGTCATTGATTTATCCTCAATAATTGCATTGGCAAGAACATCGGCATATGAACCCGGAACACGACAATACGCTGTTTCACCGTATGTTTTGTTATAAAGGTCATCATTTTCTGACATAACATCACGATAACCACTCGCAACACTGTCACCTAAAAGAACATAATTTTTATACTGTCCGTAATGCTCGTTTACTGCTTCATCATTAAGTCCTTCTGCAAAGCATACAAAAGTACTTGAAATCATAACGAGTGCAAGAACAATCGCAATAATGCTTTTTACTGTTTTTTTCATTTTTCATGCCTTCTTTATAATAATTTACAACAATAAATGATAGCACTTTTCAATCAATTAGTCAATAAAACACCCGTTTAATAGACAAAAGCAACCCTTTTAGTTCATTAAATATTTCACAAATATTTTGCCTTATATTTTCTTGTGTGATATAATAACTCAAAAGCTATTTTCAAGGAGATAAAAAATGATAATCAATAGAATTATATCTGCTTTTGCGGCAATGGTCTGCTTTATCACATCAATATTCGGTGTAAGTGATGCCGAAAAGCCTGTGGCAAAGCAATATGAAATCAAAGGTTCAGGCTCTTGCGACACCGATAACGGCAGAGTAAGTATTCACGACCCGTCAATTGTTCAGGACAAGGACGGTACATATTATATTTTCGGTACTCACGGTTGTGCCGCAAAAAGTGACGATATGATTAATTGGACAAGCTTTGCCTGCGGTATTCACGACAATAACAGAATGCTTGTCAAAGAAGGTAAAACTTTAAGGGAAACATTAAAAGAGCCTTTCAGTTGGACAGACGCATATCAGCTTACAAATAATTACGACGAAAACAGTTTACAGACAAATATCTGGGCGGCTGATGTTATCTATAACGAGAAAATGGGTAAATACTGTTACTATGCATCAAGCTCGGTATGGGGTACACCCGGCTCGGTTATATGGTTTGCAACAAGTGATAATATTGAAGGTCCTTATGAATACGAAGATGCTGTTGTTTATTCAGGCTTTAACAACAAGACAAATAACGGCAAGTATTATTCAAGGGTAAACTCCCTTCACTACACCTTCACAAATATTTCCGAGCTTTTCAAAAAAGGTGTTTTCACAAAGAAAGAACTTAAAAATGCGCCTTGGTTCAATGAATTCGGTGATTATGACCACACTGTTTACCCTAACTGTATTGACCCTGCACTTTTTTATGACGCAGACGGCAGATTGTGGATGACATATGGTTCATATTTTGGTGGCACATATATTATGCCTTTGATTGAAAAAACAGGCTTACCTGACTATGATTATATGCGAAATCACGATGGCTATGACCTTTATTTCGGTAAAAAAATTGTAGCAACAACTCTTGCAAATGACCTTTCAGGTGAAGGCGCTTACATTGAATATGATAAAACAAGCGGTTACTATTATTTATTCATTTCATATCACGGGCTCAGCGCTCTTGGTGGCTATAATATAAGAGAGTACAGAAGCCAGAATCCTGACGGACCATTTACGGATGCTATGGGTAATTATGCTACCGACCACATAAACACAGGTGCAAAGCTTTTTGGCAGTTACAAGTTTGAATGTCTTGATACTGCATATCTTGCAAGTGGCCATTCGTCCTGCCTTACAACTGACGACGGAAAAATGTTTCAGGTTTATCACACAAGGTTCAATGCAGGTCACGACGGATATGAAACGAGAGTTCATCAGATGGCAAGAACCCGGAACGGTTGGGCAGTTGTTCTTCCTTTTGAATATTCTGGTGAAACAATTAACGAAAACGGCTATTCGACGACTGAAATCTGTGGTGAATATGAATTTATCAATCACGGTAACATCAGTAACAGTTGTAACGATTGGGCTGATGTTGAAAATATAATTGCACCGACTCAGATTATTACGCTTAATGCTGACGGTACGATTTCAGGACTTAAAGCATATGAAAGTGTCAAGGAAAACACTGCAGTTTCATCAAAGGATGTAAATGGTAGCTGGAATGTTCAGGAAAACTCATATTTCATTTCATTTGTTATTGACGGTGTGAAATACGAAGGTGTTGTCTGTAAACAACCTGACGAAAGTAAAAATAAAACAGAGAAACTTGTTTTCTCGGCTATGGGTGAGAATAATCAGGCTGTCTGGGGTGTAAAAAGATAATAAAATGAGCCAACACAGTAAATTCTGCGTTGGCTTTTATCTTTTATTTACTTGTCTTTTTTGGGTGAAATTTCGTTCCACAGTGTAAAGCCTAAAATCATAAGTCCACCGACAATCTGTAACGGTGTCATTGGCTCTTTTAACACAACAACGGAAATAAGCACTGCAACAAGCGGGTCAATATAGCTTAAAATCGCAACCTTTTGTCCTGACATCTCTTTAAGTGATGAGAAATACAGGCAATATGTAATACCGGTATGAACAAGTCCGATTACGAGCAAAAACGCCCATCCCCTGCCGTTTAATGTGCCGATATTTACACCATCTGTGAAAAGCACATATGGCACAAGGACTGCTATTGCAGAAAGGAATTGCATAAATGTACGGTGAATTCCGTCAACGGTTTTTGTGAATTTATTGAGAAGAATAACTGTTGCGTAAAGTGTCGCTGCACCAAGGCCAAATAAAATACCTTTAATATGACTGCTTCCTTGTGACAAATCACCTATTCCCGTAATAAGCACAATACCAAGAGTTGACATTACAAAGCATATAATTTGCTTTATGCCCATTTTTTCTTTGAAAAGAATAGGACAAGCAACTGTTACGATAACGGGCGCAAAGTAATAGCTGAGTGTTGCAACGGAAACAGTTGTGTATTTGTATGCTTCAAAAAGTAAAATCCAGTTAAAGCCCATTGCCACACCCGATAAAACGAGTAGTGGTATTTCTTTTTTTATTTTTGCAAATGGAATTTTCTGTTTTGTAACAAGAAGGAATGCACCGATTAAAATTGCAGCCAAAACAGCACGGTAAAGAGCAATCTCACTTGACGGTAACGGAATATTACGGACAAAAAGTCCGATTGTACCGAAAATCGTCATTGAAACAATTAACATTGTTCTTGCGCTTAAAATCTTTTTCATAATGACACTCCAAAATATTTACTGAAAATATTTTATTGCAAAAGTAAATTATCGTCAACTGTTTTCTTGTAAAGACTGATAAAATGTGGTATTATTTTATTTAGTGCGACAAAGGCGGTGGGAAAATGTTTGAAAATTTACTTATGGAAAAATCAAGTTGGGAATTTTTAAAAGAAACTCCCCTTCCCATTGCAATTTACGGTACAGGCAACGGTGCTGACAGAGTTTTCCAAGAGTTTGAAAAATTGGGAATTTCAGCATCTTTCGTTGTGGCAAGTGACGGTTTTGTAAGACAGCGTACTTTTCACGGTTTTCCTGTTAAGGGAATTTCACAGCTTGAAAATGAAATTCAGGATTTTGTAATAGTTTTGGCTTTTGCAAGTCCCCTGCCTGATGTTATCAATAACATAAAAAATCTTTCAACTCGTCACAAGGTGCTTATGCCGTCTGTCCCCGTTTTTGGTGACAATATTTTTAATAAAGAGTTTTTGAAAAATAATATTGGACATATTGAAAAGGCATATTCAATGCTTTCTGATGAAAAATCAAAACAGGTATTTGAAAATATTATTAAATTTCAGATAACAGGCAATCTTGACTACTGCTTTGACTGTGAATCGGATAAAGACGAGGCCTTTGAAATACTTAATTTAGGTGAAAACGAGTGTTTTCTTGACCTTGGTGCTTATCGCGGTGACACGGTAAAAGAATTTTTACATTATGCTGACAGTTATAAAAAAATCGTTGCTGTTGAGCCTGATAAAAAGACATTTAAAAAACTGCAAATCAATTGTGAAAATCTTGAAAACTGCGTAACGCTTAACAATGCCGTCTGGAACGAGTCAACAGAGCTTTTCTTTGACAGTGACAAGGGTCGTGGCAGTTCAGCAAAAGAAAATGGTGAAGGTGTATTTTCTGTCACAGTTGATGAATTGCGTGAAAAATACGGTACTTTCACTTATCTTAATGTTGATGTTGAGGGTGCTGAAAAAGAAATGCTTCAGGGCTCTGTACTTACTTTGCAACAGGACAAACCAAAATTATGTATGGCAGTTTATCACAGAAGTGAAGATGTTTTTGCACTTGTGAACAAAGTTCACGAAATAAACGGTGACTATAAAATTTTTCTTCGTCATCACCCACACATATCTTTCTGGGACACAAACATTTACTGTATTTAGGAGTTAAAAATGAGCATAAAACTTATTGTTACTGACCTTGACGGTACATTTATGTCAAGTGACCACATAACAATTCCACAAGAAAATATTGAAGCTTTCCGTAAGGCTCACCAAATGGGTGTTAAGGTTGCTGTGGCAAGTAGAAGAACGAGAATTCTTGCTGATAATGTTGTGGAGCGTCTTCCATTTCTCGATTACCTTGTTACATCCAATGGTGCTATCACTTATGATATGAAAACAGGTGAAGCTGTTTGTAGTACTCTTATCGACAGTACTCAGGCTAATAAAATTTTTGATATTTTAAAGGATTATAATCTTATTTATGAGATATACTTTAAGGGCGAATGCTATATGGACAAAAAAAACTACAGTATGTTTGATACTGAGCATATGTCACCTCATATTCACGACCTTTTAAAGAATTTTATAAAGCCTGTGCCTTCACTTTCAGAGCTTATTGGTGACGAAGGCATTGAAAAGCTTAACATTCTCTCACTTTCAGGTGAAGAAAGACTTGAAATTGAAGAAAAAATCAGTAAAGCTTGTAATGTTGCATTTGCGTCTTCATTCCCTGTTGTAAAAGGTAAAAACGGAAATCTTGAAATGACTGATACAAATGCCACAAAGGGCTTTGCTGTTAAAGGTCTTGCAGATGCTTTATCTATCGGCAAAGAGAATATTATGTGCTTTGGTGACGGTGAAAATGACTGTTCAATGCTCACATTTGCTGACTTTTCCTTTGCAATGGCAAACGGTACTGACCTTGTGAAATCCACTGCAAAATACATAGCAGACACAAATGACAACGGTGGAGTAGCAAAGGCTATCCATAAATATGTTTTAAACAAATCAGGAGAATGATTTATGAATATTGACAAATTCAAGGGTGTTATTTTTGACCTTGACGGCACACTTCTTGATTCAATGGGAATATGGAAAGAAGTTGACATTGCTTTCTTTAAAAACCACGGAATGAGAATGCCGTCGGATTATCAGGACAAAATCAAGGATATGCACTTTCGCACAATGGCAATTTATACTAAAGAGCGTTTCCATATGCGTAGCAGTGTTGAAGCTATTATGGACGAATGGTGCGAACTTTGTTTTGACAAATATGCTAACGAAGTGCCACTTAAAAACGGTGTTAAGAAATTTCTTGACCTTTTAAAAGAAAAGGGAATTAAAATTGCTTTTGCCACTGCAAACACTACTGAGCTCAGTGAAGTTTGTCTTAAAAACAACGGAATTTTCAAATACTTTGACACAGGAGCTTATCTTCACGAAACATCAACTGACAAAAGTGACCCTGATGTTTATTTTCTTGCTTGTGAAAGACTTGGACTTGCACCTTCCGAATGTATTGTTTTTGAAGATTTGTTGTCGGGAATCAAGGGTGCTGTTAAAGGTGGTTTCACAGTTTGCGGTGTTTATGACAAACATTCTCGCAGAGATACCGAAAACATCAGACGAATTGCTGATTATTACATAAATTCTTTTGAAGAACTCCTTTAATCTATGCATTTTTATGCTTTACAAAACAGCAAAATTGTTCTATTATATAGATATTAAAATATGAATTTTTTAAAGAAAGAAGAATGATAAATGGAAAAGACAGTTTTAGTTGAAACAAGTGCAAGACACGCTCACATTTCAAAGGAACACCTTGAAATCCTTTTCGGTGAAGGCTATGAGCTTACAAAGAAAAAGGACCTTTCTCAGCCTGGTCAGTATGCTTGTGAAGAAAGAATCGCAGTAATTGGCCCTAAAGGTCAGTTCCCTGGCGTCTCAATCCTTGGACCTGTAAGACCTGCTACTCAGGTTGAAATTTCTGCTTCTGATGCTCGTTCAATCGGCGTAGCTGCAGTTGTTAGAGAATCAGGTGACATCGCAGGTACTCCTGGTTGCAAAATCGTAGGACCTAAAGGCGAAATCGAAATCGAAAATGGCGTTATCGTTGCAAAAAGACATATTCATATGACTCCTGACGATGCTGAAAAGTACGGTCTCCAGGACAAGCAGGTTGTTGAAGTTAAAGTTGAATCAGACGACAGAACACTCACTTTCGGTGATGTTGTTGTTCGTGTTCATCCTAACTTTGCTCTTGCAATGCACATTGATACTGACGAATCAAACGCTGCGCTTTGCAAACCTGGCACAATGGGTGTTATCCTTTAATTTTAAAAATTTATAGCATTAAGGCACTTTCCTTACGGAGAGTGCCATTTTTTTGTTCGGATATTCAAATTATAATTTATTGGGCCCCTCAGTCACCTTACGGTGACAGCTCCCCGTCAAGTGGGGAGCCTATGTTGGCCTTCCCCCTTGAGGGTGCGGGTGTCCGGTGGACACCTCTGCGAAGCAGAAGCACTGTCTGAGCCGGAAG
>JAZQUC010000045.1:0-9202 GCA_045631075.1 Candidatus Fimenecus sp.
TAGGCGTTACTGCGGGTGCATCGACTCCCGACAGTATTATTAAGGAGGTACTAAAAACTATGTCCGAGATTTTTGAAAACGCAAACACAATTAATAAGGAGGAGACAGCAGGCTTTGAGCAGATGCTTGAGGAATCACTCAGCTCCATGAGTTCTGACCAGAATGTTATTGGTACAGTAGTTGGTTTTACTGCAACTGAAATTCAGGTTGAAATCGCAGGCAGAAAGCATACAGGCTATGTGTCTTTTGATGAATATAGTGATGATCCATCAGCTGACCCAAAAGCAGAGCTTAAGGTTGGCGACGAAATCAAGCTTCGCATTATGAAGACAAATGATGTTGAAGGCACAATCAAACTTTCAAAGCGTCTTTATGACCGTGGTGCAATCTGGGAAAACCTTGAAGCAGATGATACAATTCACACAGGTGTTGTTACTGGTATCGTAGGTGATAACAAGGGTGTATTTGTTCAGGATGGTGCTATCAAAGTTTTTGTTCCTGCATCTCTTGCAAAACTTAGAAGAAATGATTCTCTTGAAGAACTTGTTAAGACAACAGTTGAATACAAGATTATCGAAGTTAACAAGATGAGAAGAAAGGTAGTAGGTTCAATTCGTGAAGTTGCTGCTGCAAAGAAAAAGGAAATTGAAGATGCATTCTGGGCAAATGTAAGCGAAGGTGCAGTTTATACAGGTACAGTAAGAAGCCTTACAAATTATGGCGCTTTTGTTGACCTTGGCGGTGTTGATGGTATGGTACATATCTCTGAACTTTCATGGCAGAGAATTAAGCACCCATCAGAAATCGTTAAAGTTGGCGATGCTGTTGAAGTTTATGTTAAGGAACTTGACGCTGAAAACAAAAAGATTTCTTTAGGTTATAAAAAGGTTGAAGATAATCCATGGGAAATCCTCAAGCGTGATTATCCTGTTGACAGTGAAGTTGAATGCAAGATTGTAAGCCTTACATCTTTTGGTGCTTTTGCTCAGATTATTCCTGGCGTTGATGGTCTTATCCATATTTCACAGATTGCTTATAAGCATATCGGTACTCCTGCTGAAGTTCTTAAAGTAGGCGACGTTGTTAATGCAAAGATTATGGAAATTGACTTCGATAAGAAGAGAGTAAGCCTTTCAATCAAGGCTCTTCTTGAACCACCAGTAGTTGAAGAAGCTCCTGTTGCTGAAACAGCAGAAGTTGAAGCTCCAGCTGAAGAAGTTGTAGAAGCTCCTGTTGAGGAATAATATATTCGGCATTTAGGCCGTAACATTAAATATTACAGGTCAGATGATGCGAAAACACCATCTGACCTGTTTTACATTGTGAGGAATTATTATGAAAAAAGGTTTATCTGTTTTATCAGGACTTGCTACTGCAGGTGCTGCAATAGGTGGCAGTATATTATATTTTAAGAAAAAAGATATCTGCCCAAAATGCGAGATTAAAAAGGCACTTGCGAAGACACAAATTCATTATACAAAGGATGAAATGTATAATAATGGTGCATGTCTTACACCACCTATGGGTTGGTCAAGTTGGAATATTTTCCGTCATAACATCAATGAAAGTGTTATTCTTGAAATTGCAAATGCAGTAAAAAAATCAGGACTTGCTGATGCGGGATATGTATATGTTAATCTTGATGACTGTTGGCAGTCTTCATTGCGTGATGAAAATGGCAGGATGCAGGGTGACTTTTCAACTTTTCCACATGGAATAAAATGGCTTGTTGAACAGATAAATGACTTAGGATTAAAAGTTGGTATTTATTCCTCAAATGGTACGCTTACTTGTGAAGATTTACCTGCTTCACTTTATAACGAAAGAATTGATGCCGAAACATTTGCCGAATGGGGTATCGAGTATTTTAAATATGATTATTGTCATCATGTTTTAATTCCAACTGATGCGCCTTATATTGATAGTATTTCAATTATAGGAAATTCACTTGATAATGAAATTGTTTATAAAGCAAAGGATGCAGTGCTTAAAGGTGACGCTAAAGTTGTTGAAGAGAAAAACGGCAACAGTTATGTAAAAGGACTTTGCAGTGCTCTTGGTACAATTGAATTTAATAATATTGTTGTTCCTGAAGATGGTGAATATATTTTTACCCTTATTATGCGTAAAAACACTTGCAAAGGACAATTCTGCGTTGTCACCGTAAATGAAAGTGATAAATATGATTTCCTTATTGCTGAACAAAAAGCATTTTCAAGAGAAGGCAGACGACAGATTAAAATAAATCTTAAAGCAGGTGTAAATAAAATTTCTATTACTAATCCTATTGCATCATCTATGGATAGTGCTGCTGTTCAGTATGAAAATATGGGTAAAGAGCTTGTAAGAGCAACGAGAAAATATGCAGAAGAAAATAATTGCCCTGAAAAGAAAATTCTCTATTCAATTTGTGAATGGGGATGGAACAGACCGTGGAAATGGGGTGGAAAAGCAGGTAATATCTGGAGAACTACACCTGATATTCAGCCACATTGGACATCTGTTTTGGGTATATATGAATTTAATGTAAGACTTGATGAATATGCACGACCAGGTGCATTCAACGACCCTGATATGCTTGAGGTCGGAAATGGTAACTTGACTTACGAAGAAAACAAATCGCACTTTACATTGTGGTCTATGATGGCTGCACCTTTGATTCTTGGTAATGATATTCGTAATTTTATTAAACCTGATGGTACAGTTGATACTGATAATAAGGTGTTACAGATTCTTACTAATAAAGATGTAATTGCAATCAATCAGGATAAGCTTGGGATACAGTGTAAACGAATTAAAACAGGTTTGAAAGATGTTCTTGTTAAACCACTTGAAAACAATCAGGTTGCAGTTTGTTTCTTTAACAAAACAAATAAGAAAACAGAAATGACTTGTTCATTTAAAGATATAAAAAATGTTATCAGTGTAACATTACCTGATAACGCTAATTATGTTTGCAAGGAACTTTGGGATAAAACAGAAATAATTGTATCCGATAAGATTACAGCAACTGTTGAGCCTCACGGTGTAAAAGTTTTCCGAGTTTCTGCGAATATATAATTCTTTGCAGTGTAATAAAAATTGCTATCATAAAAAATGATAACGCAAACCAACAAAGTGAAAATTTAAGGGATATTATTCCAAAAATATTAGCAGGTGAGCCAGTGTAATCCCATACACCAAAAGAATATAACTTATTCACAATAAGTCCTATGGTAAATTCAAGCGTAGTTATTATTGTACATCCTGCAAGTGCTTTTATAATTATTGATGCGTTAGGAAATGTATGGTTTATCAAATAAAGGGAAATAAGAGCTGAACCACCTGTAATTATCATTGACCAATGTGTAAATCCTCTGAAGGCTATTTCCAATGCACCATAGCCGATTCCACCGATTATAAATAAAAAAATGCACTTCTCTAAAACTTTCACAATATCACCCAAAATAATATTCCCTTAAATTTTAATTATATTTTGGGAATATATCATTATTAATTTATTAAGGTGAATTTTTATGACGAATTTTGAACAGAAAAAGGCGAGAGCTGAACAGCTTCGCAAAGAACTTAATCATCATATTTACAGATATTATGTTGAAAATGAAAATGATATCGAAGATTACGAATATGATATGCTTATGCGTGAATTGGATTCTATTGAAAATGAATATCCTGAATTATTAACAGCCGATTCACCAACTCATAGAGTCGGTGGACAGGCCGATACTCTCTTTGAAACGGTTGTTCATAATGTAAAAATGGAAAGTCTTCAGGATGCATTCAGTCATGATGAAGTCAGAGATTTTGATAAAAGAGTCAAGGAACAATTTTCAAATGCTGAATATGTTGTTGAACCAAAAATTGACGGGCTTTCGGTTTCTCTTGAATACACAAACGGTGTTTTTACAAGAGGTTCAACTCGTGGTGATGGTGTTCAAGGTGAGGACATTACAGCAAACCTTCGTACTGTTAAATCAATTCCATTAAGATTAAAGAAGGAAATTCCATTTATTGAAGTTCGTGGTGAAGTCTATATGCCACGTGATGTTTTTCTTAAAATTGTAGAAAAACAAGAACTCAATGGCGAAAAGCCTTTTAAAAATCCACGAAATGCTGCTGCAGGTAGCATAAGACAAAAAAATCCTAAAATTACAGCACAGCGAAATCTTGATATATATGTCTTCAATATTCAACAGGTTGATGGTGCAGAAATAAAAGGACATTATGAATCTTTGGAATTTCTAAAAGAACTTGGTTTTAAAACAATTCCTTTCTATAACAAGTTTAATAATATTGATGATGCAATTAAAGAAATAGAAAGAATCGGTGAAATCAGATATACATTACCATTTGATATTGATGGTGCTGTAATCAAAACTGATGATTTTTCAATGAGAGAAGTTATCGGTAGTACTGCCAAATTCCCTAAATGGGCATTAGCTTATAAATATCCACCTGAAGAGAAGACAACAAAGCTCGTTGATATTGAAATAAATGTAGGTAGAACAGGTGTTTTAACGCCAACTGCAGTTTTTGAGCCGGTGCTTGTTGCTGGTTCAACAGTTAGTCGTGCAACGCTTCATAACCAGGATTTTATTAAAGAAAAAGGCATAAGAATAGGAGATACAGTGATTATTAGAAAAGCAGGTGACATTATACCTGAAGTAGTTGCTGTTAAAGAGCATGAAAAAAATGCAATTCCTTATGAAATGCCTACTTATTGTCCATCTTGTAATTCACCTGTACATCGTGAAGAGGGTGAAGCTGCAATTCGTTGTGATAACCCTGATTGTCCTGCACAATTGTTACGAGTGCTTATTCATTTTTGTTCTCGTGATGCTATGAATATTGAAGGTCTTGGTGATGCAGTACTTGAAACATTACTTGCTCAAGGGTTAATTAGCAAGATAGCAGATATCTACCATATTGATTATGACAAAATAGCAGAACTTGAAGGAATGGGTAAAAAGACTGCTGATAATATGCGTAATGCAATTGAAAAGTCGAAGGAAAACGACCTTTCAAAACTTGTTTTTGCGTTTGGTATCCGTCATATAGGTCAGAAGGCGTCAAAATTGCTTTCGGATTACTTTTTAACAATGGACAGTATAGTTTCAGCAACAAAAGAACAAATCCTTAATATAGAAGGATTTGGCGAAATTATGGCTGATTCGGTTGTTGACTTCTTTTCTCTTGAACAGACAAAAGAGATGATTGATGACTTGAAATTATCAGGCATTAATATGGAAAGTCACCGTGAAATAAAGGATAGTCGTTTTGAGGGTATGACTTTTGTTCTTACAGGTACGCTTTCAACTTATGGTAGAAAGGAAGCACAAGAAATAATCGAATCTTATGGCGGTAAAGCATCTTCATCAGTTTCAAAGAAAACAACTTACGTTTTAGCAGGTGAGGCTGCGGGTTCAAAGCTTCAAAAAGCAACTGATTTAGGTGTAAAAATTATCAATGAAGAACAATTTGCTGAAATGATAAAGTAATTTCAATTTTTTGTTGGGGAAGTGAAAAAATGAAATTTATTAAAAATGTTTTGTCAATAATTTTATGTTTCACATTTATATTTACAGTTTTATACATTCAAACATCAGCTAAAACTATTTATGACGGTGATTTTGAATATAATGTAAATGAAATTAAAGGTACAGCAGTAATTACAAAATATAAAGGTAGCGAACAAGAATTAACCATTCCTGAAACGGTAGAAGAATATACTGTTACAGGTATTAATAATTTTGTTTTTGCACATAAGCATAGTCTTACAAAAGTTTTCATTGGTGAAAATATTAAATCAATAGGATATGGTGTGTTTGCAAACTGTTCATCTCTTAAAGAAATTAAAATTTCAGATTCAAATGTTGAATATTCATCAGTTGATAATGTAATTTTTAATAAGGGAAAAACGAAAATAATTTGTTATCCGTCGGGTAAAACTGATAAAAAATATGTTGTATCGAATACTGTTACTGAATTGGCAAGTTATTCGTTTTCTTATGCACAGAATTTAAAAGAAATAACTTTACCAGATGGATTAGAAATTATTCCTGATAATGCGTTTTTATCTTGTGCACAACTTGAAAATGTTTATATTTCTTCAGGTATAAAGGAAATTCAGGACAGAGCCTTTGATGAATGTGATTCTTTGAAACATATATATTTTAATGGATATAAAAATCAATGGAATAATATAAATATGACATATAATGATTCAAATATTCTTGAGAAGGTTGTTGTATGTCGGGATGCAGATAAAAACTATGACATAAAACTAACCGATGAAGATGTACAGCTATCATATTCTGCAAAAGTTCCGTTTGAATTAAATGTATCGGATAATAAAATATTAAAGGTTGAAGGTGCACTGAAAGAAAATGATTCAGGTTTATACGAGGTAACTGCAAAAATCACGCCATTAAAATCTGGAACAACTGTAATAAGTGCAGTTGCTGAAAATGGCTTTGTATTATGTAATTTTAATTATTCTGTTGCCAAATGTACACATCCAAGCTACCATTTTACAAAAACTGAAAAGGCAGCCACTTGTACCGAAGATGGCATAGAAATATATACTTGTGATTTTTGTGACCATTTTGAAGAAAAAACAATAAAAGCTACTAATCATTCATTGGGTGAGTGGAAAGTTGAAATAAAGGCAACTAAAGATAAAGAAGGTCTTGAAGTACGCGTTTGCAATAATTACAACTGTGATTATAAAGAAGAAAGAACTATTCCTAAATTGTCCACAACAACCGAACCAGATAATTCTTCAGGTAGCACATCGACTGATTTTATGTATGGTGATGTTGACCGTAATCGTAAAATTAATGCAACTGATGCTCGTAAAGTATTGCGATATGTTGCAGGATTGGAAGAATTAAATAGTACTCAACTAAAAGCTGCAAATGTTGACGGAAACAAAAAAGTCACAGCATCCGATGCAAGACGAATACTCCGTCATGTAGCTGGTCTTGAAAAAATATAAAAACTAAAACCACTATTTTAAATAATAGTGGTTTTGTTTTTATCTAATATGTAGTTTAATAACTTAGTACAACCAAATAGAACATCTTCGTATGTAGTTTTAAAATCCCTTGTGTACCAAGGGTCAGCAACATCTCGGTCAATGTGCGCAAAGCTTAATAGTTTATGTATCTTGTTATCTTTGTCATAACCGATAATACGATTGATGTTTCTCATATTTGCACTATCCATTCCGATTATGAAATCGTAATTTTCATAGTCGGAATTTTTTAACTGAACAGCCTGTCTTTTTGTATAGGGAATACCCATTTCATCAAGAATTTTCTTAGTGCCCCAATGAGTATCGCTTCCAATTTCTTCTGTACTTGTGGCACTTGAACAAATAAGAAAATTCTTTTCCAATCTATTCTTTTTTACAATATCTTTCATTACGAATTCAGCCATAGTAGAACGACATATATTACCATGGCAAACAAACATTATCTTAACCATAATTATCACCTGATTAAGTTTATCATATAAATCTTCAAATTTCTATAACAAAATAATATAAATTTTTTGTCTTAACAAATTATTTACAAATATTTCCTTGACATTTTTTAGAAAAGAATGTATATTATTTAATGTAGTTAGCACTCTAACAACGAGAGTGCTAAACCGAGTAAAAGAGGTGACAAGATGCAACTCAGTGAGAGAAAAGAAAAAATCCTTGCCGCCATTGTGGAATGGTATATCGCAACGGGTGAACCTGTTGGTTCAAAAACCTTGCTTGAGTATATACGCATCCCTGTGTCATCTGCAACTATTCGTAATGAAATGGCTGAACTTTCAAGATTAGGTTTTATTGAACAACCTCATACATCAGCAGGACGAATTCCTTCACAGATTGGTTATCGTTATTATGTTGATAAACTTATGAATAGATATGAACTTCCAATTAATGAAAAACGACTTATTGAAGCTCGTCTTTCTGATGCAGGTGGTGAGCCACAACAGATTCTTGAACAGGCTGGTCAGGTTTTGGCTGAACTTACAAACTGTGCAGTGGTTTCAACAACGCCAACTGATGAAAACGCAGTTATCCGTCGTGTTGAGTTAGTTCCACTTGGTACTCATACTGCTATGATGGTAATGCTTTCATCATCGGGAATACTCAAAAGTCGAGTATGCCGAACTGACAGTGAAATGAATCTTGAATTGATTGAAACATTTTATAATATCGTTTCAAAACACTTTATTGGTAAATCAGCAAGTGAAGTAAGTATAGCACTTATTCAGACTCTTGCACTTTCGTTAGGAAGCAAATCACTTGCAATTTCACCGTTGCTTGTGGCACTTTCAGATTTAGCACAGCTTACTGAACAAACACAATTGCTTTTAGAAGGTCAGTCAAATCTTCTTAACTATACTGACTATCCAAACGCATATGAGCTTATGGAATTTTTAAGACGTGGTGAGCCTCTCACAAACCTTTTTGCAGGTCATAAGGCAGAAAATAACACCAATGTCCTTATCGGTAAAGAAAACTTTTACCGTGAGCTTCAGGATTCAAGCCTTATTTACTCTCATTATGCTGTGGGTGGTAAGGATAGTGGTGCTTTAGGACTTATAGGTCCAACCCGAATTGACTATGCAAGACTTATTCCAAGTCTTAAATATTTAACAGAGATAGTGGGCAAAATTATGTCCGATACATTGGAGGATTAAAATGGCAAAAGAAAAAAAGGTTGCTCCTGAAGAAACAGTTGAAGAAGTAGTTGAAAACACAGAACCAACTGTCGAAGAAAAGCTTACAGCCGAGCTTAATGAAACAAAAGATAAGCTTCTTAGGGTAATGGCTGAATACGACAACTTCCGTAAGCGTTCACAGAAAGAAAAGGAAATGGCTTATGGTGATACAAAGGCTTCTACAATCGGTGAATTCTTACCTGTATATGATAACTTTATGAGAGCTATGAGTGCAGATGCAACTGACCTTGACTCACTCAAAAAAGGTATGGAAATGATTTTTAATCAGTTTGGTGAAACATTCAAAAAGCTCGGTGTTGAATCATTTGGTGAAAAAGGTGAAGAATTTGACCCTAATATTCACAATGCAGTAATGCACGGTGAAGACGATGAACTTCCTGAAAACAGCATTTCAGATGTGTTCTCAACAGGTTATAAAATGGGTGACAGAGTTATCCGCCCTGCAATCGTTAAGGTA
>JAZQUC010000046.1:0-13123 GCA_045631075.1 Candidatus Fimenecus sp.
GCTAACACCGTCAGGGTGACCCTGGAGGGGTGTAGCGGACCGGACCCCACCTATTACTAACTCCCCTCTATATCCGAAAAAATAAAAAAGTGTAAAAAAGAGTTGACAAACGGATATATTCGTAATATAATAAAGACAACAAGTTGAAAGGAGATTTTCGTATGAAAGTAAAGGAAGCAATAAAAGAAATAATGAACAAAAAAGGTATGACAATTAGTGCTATGGCAAGAGCAATTTCTGACACAAGAGGCGTTGACGAGAACGGAGAAAAAATAAACGTGTTACCTCGCCTTGTAACAGATAGACTTGCTCAAAAAAATATAAGCATTGCAAATTTATCAGAGATGCTCAAAATTCTTGATTATAAAATTGTTATTGTTCCAAGAGGCAGAAGCGAAAAGGAAGGGGAATACGAAATAGAATGATTTACGGTTATGCAAGAGTTAGTACAGTAGGTCAAGCAAATGACGGAAACAGTTTACCGGACCAAACAAAGCTAATACTTGACAGATACCCTACGGCAGAAATAGTATCTGAAGCAATGAGTGGAGCAGAAGAACGTCCAATATTTAATGCTCTAATTGATAAGCTGCAAAAAGGCGATACGCTTGTTGTAACTAAATTGGATAGATTTTGCAGGGCCACAAAGGAAGGTTTAGAATATATTGATGTTTTGAGTGGCAAAGGTGTATTGGTCCACATATTAAATATGGGGTTAATTGAAGATACACCTATCGGCAGAATGATAGTAACCAATTTACTTGCATACGCTGAATTTGAACGTGCAATGATAAAAGAGCGTACTATGGCAGGTAAAGCCTATAAAAAAGCAAACGACCCTGATTTTAAAGAGGGTCGAAAGAGTATTAAGCCTGAAAATTTTTTAAAAATAAAAAAAGAAGTTGATAATGGTTTGATGAGTATTAAGGAAGCTATAAGCGTTATGAACATCAGCCGCAGCAGTTGGTATAAGTATTGCAGGGAAGCATAAATAAACGTTGCGGTTTTTATTTTTATATGGTATAATCTGTAAAAAATAAAAGAGGTTGTTTTTTATGGCAATGAAATATAAAGGTTCAGGGAAAAGTGCAGCTAACTTAATAACATTTTTGTTAATATTGATTGCATTACCATTTGTTTTGATTGGCAAAATATTATCGTGGATTTTTAGCAAAAAATAAGGGCAGCCGTAGCCGCCCTAAAAATTATTCCTCTGCACTTAATATAAAATGACATCGCCCATCTGAATGGATTTCAACGCTTACGATTCCGACCTCATTAATGTCGGTTTCTTTGATTAAAATTACTGTGTCGTCTGCGAGTTTTTTGATAAATTGTTTTAACTGTGCGATTGTCATTTGACTTAAATTTCCTTTCGTGTTATAATTTAAGCATAAGATATCACAAGATAAAAAAATATGCAATAGCCAATTTTGTCGAACAGTTTTGATTTTTGTCGTTTGTGCAGACAAACTTGTTTTTAAAGCAACAATTCTGCTCAAAACGCTATCAAAACTGTTATTTTCATCTTTAAAAAGGCAAATTTTCATATCAAAATAGGAGAACAAAAATGGTAGACCAGACAGAACCGATTGTTTATAAATTGCAAGCAAAATATGCGATTTACGAAAAAAGTGGCAAGCACTTTCCGCAATTAGCAAAAGAAAGCGGTGTTTCCGAAGTTACTACTAAACGAATTATTAATGGTGTAACGCAGAAGCCCAACATATCCGACGTTATTAAATTGTGGAAAGCAATGGGTGGAACGGCTACTGAATTGTTTGACGATACGGATATTAAGGTTGACCTTGCTGCTGAAACACCCCAAGTTGCTATACCGCAAATTGATGAAAAGTTATATACACAAATTATTGATATATATAAAGAACAGCTAAAAGCCAAGGACAAACGTATAAACGGTTTGTTAGGCATTGTCGCAGGTTTAATTGTGGCATTGGTAGCTGTTTGTATTGTTGCGTTGATTTAATTTAATAAAATTAGAGCCTTTGAGCCAACTATCCGGTAAATCCGGACGGTTGGCTTTTATTTTTTATTTGGAGGTAAATATGGATAAAAAATCTGTCGCAAAATTAAAAAAGGAATTACTTGAAAAGAAATCCCACGATATATTCAAGAATGTGCAGGCCATATTCGATTTGGCATATAGTACGAATGATATTGATTTATGCTTCAAGTGCCGTGAGATATGTGTAAAAAAATCGCAAAAATTTAAAAAAGCCCGTCCCGAACACGCTGAACAGTATATGCAGTTGTATAAGAAAACGTTATTAATGGCGGCACCGGTAGATTTCGATAGTTATTGTCAGTATATAGAGTGGAACAGAGAAGCAAGTAAAAGGTTCTATCTCCCCCGCCGCAAACAGTTGAAGCCGGTTGCAATGGCGCTTCAGGAATTGGCCGAAGGTAAACTTGATGTGTTGGCAATTAGTATGCCTCCCGGTGTTGGAAAAACTACACTTGCGATATTTTTCTTAACGTGGCTTGCAGGGAAAGAGCCTGATAAACCGATGCTTACGGGTAGCCATAGCAATTCATTCTTGCGTGGTGTATATGATGAATGTTTACGTATAATGAGCAACGAAGGTGAATATCTGTGGAACGAAGTATTTAACGGTTTAGACGTTACCCGTACCAACGCAGCGGACCTTGCTATTGATATGGGTACACCGAAAAGATTTGCAACGTTGCAATTTACTTCCGTTGGTAGCGGTAATGCCGGTAAGGTCAGGGCCGAAGGGTTGTTATATTGCGACGACCTTGTTTCAGGTATTGAGCAGGCAATGAGCAAGGAACGTTTGGATAAGTTGTGGGAGCAGTACACAACGGACTTAAGGCAGAGAAAAATTGGTAATTGTGTTGAATTGCACATTGCTACAAGGTGGTCCGTTCACGACGTTATTGGTAGAATTGAGCAAAAGTATGGCGACAGTAAAAGGGCAAAGTTTATTGTAATGCCAGCATTAGACGAAAACGAGGAAAGTAATTTTGATTATATAAACGGCGTAGGCTTTACGACGGAATTTTATCACGATATGAAAGATACAATGGACGATGCATCGTGGCGCGCGTTATATATGAATCAGCCCATTGAAAGAGAAGGTTTGCTGTATGCCGAAACTGAATTGCGCAGATATTTTGAGTTGCCTGACGGAGAGCCTGACGGTATTATTAGTATCTGCGATACGAAGGACCGAGGCAAAGACTATGCGTTTATGCCTGTTGCGTATATTTACGGCAAGGATTACTATATAGACGATTGTATATGTGATAATAATTTACCCAATGTAGTGGAGCCACGAATAGTGAATTGTTTATTAAGAAACAAGGTGCAAATGTCGAGGTTTGAACATAACAATGCTGGTGGCAGAATTGCAAAAGATATTCAGGAAGCAGTAAAAAAATCAGGCGGCATCACGAAGATAACAACGAAATTTACTACCAGCAATAAGGAAACAAAAATAATCGTTAATAGTGCGTTTGTTAAGGAGCATTTTTTATTCAAGGATAAATCGTTGTATAAGAAAAAAGACGATTACGGCAAAATGATGGATATGCTATGCTCATACACCGTTGCAGGTAAAAACAAGCACGACGACGTTCCTGACGGTATGGCGATGCTGTCAGAGTATGCGCAGAGTTTTTCAAACAATAAAGTTGAGATATTCGATAGATTTTTTTAGCATATTTTTTCGATAAAAACGAAAGAAAAAGACTGCATAACGCATAAAACCCTTGACTAAATCGAAATATTGTGATATAGTTAAAGTATGAAGGGTAGTGCTTGGTTGGCATTTTTGTTCTCCGCCCTATCCCCGAGGCGGTAGTATCGGGGACTCCTTTCTGTTAAGGGGGCGAATTTATGAAAAGAAAAATTCTATGTCCTGTTTGTGGGAAATGGTTGCTATCAACCGACACAACGACAAAAGGCACTATATATATTTGGTGTAGATATTGCCGCAAAGAAATAAAAATAAATATTGATATAGAGCCTTTGAGCCATTGAGTTTGTTTTGTAACAGACTTGATGGCTTATTTTTTTTAAATGTCAAATTAAAAAATGGGCTTTTTTTAATTTGAGAAACAAAAATTTAAAACATAAATCAAAAAAAACGGAGTTTTGCAGATGTTATTAAAAGGTAGAAATGAAATATTTACCGATGTAAACAAAATTACAAAAGAGAATATTTCCAAAGTGTTAGAGGATGCGTTTTCTACACATCTGAAAAACGTTACGGAAATAGAGTATTTACAGAAATATGAGCGCGGCGACCAGCCTGTATTGCGCAGGGTTAAGGACGTAAGGCCCGAAATAAATTACAAGGTTGTTGAAAACCACGCAGCAGAAATAACAACATTTAAGGTTGGTTATGTATTTGGCGACCCTATCACCTACGTGCAAAGGGCAACCAAAGATGTTGACGGCGAAGCAAGCGACAAAGACGATAAGAAAATCTCAATACTTAACGAAATGATGTTTGAGGAAGGCAAGGCCGCCCAAGACCAGATGCTTGGTAAGGATTTGGCTGTTACCGGCATAGGTTATCGTATTGTGCTGCCGAAGAAGGTAAAAACGGGTGTATCAGCGTTTAATATACTCCGCTTAAACCCCCGCAATGCTTTCGTAATTAAGTATAATGATATATTTCAGGCTCCAGCAGTAGGCGTTTCCTATGTAACATTGGAGGACGGCGCAATCAGGGCTGGTGCATATACAGACACCGAATATTACGAACTCGAAGGTAGTGCTACCGGTGAGTTTAAGGTTATATCCGTATCGGCAAATAATATGGGTATAATCCCCATCGTTGAGTATAAATACGACAATGAGCGTATGGGTTGCTTTGAAAGGGTTATATCGCTGCTTGATGCCCTGAATGAAGCAACATCCGATAGATTAAATGGTTTAGCACAGTTTATTCAAAGTATTTTATGGATGAATAATTGTGAAGTTGACGAAGAACAGATGAAGGAATTAAAGGATAAGTTAGGTTTACTTACAAAGAGTGAACCGGGCAATCCTGCAAGCGTTCAGTATCTTACGGCAACGTTAGACCAAGCGCAAACTCAAACGCTTATTGATAATCTGTATGAACAGATATTACAGATAGCAGGTGTTCCGGGCAGGGAGCAATCAACCGGAGGTAATACGGGTCAGGCAATAATGTTAAGCAATGGCTGGCAGATTGCCGAAACCCACGCAAAAAGCACAGTACAGACCTTTATCCAAAGCGAAATGCAGATGTTAAAGGTTGTTCTGAAAATATTAAAATCCGTTGAAACAAGCGAAGTTTCAAGCCTTAAATTATCAGATATTGAAGTTAAATTCAGTAGAAACCGTACAGACAGCTTGATTGTTAAGACGCAGGGCTTATTGAACCAGTTACAAGCTGGCGTTCATCCGTTGGTGGCAATTACGAATTGCGGCTTGTATTCAGACCCACAGAGCGTATGGAACGATAGTAAGGCTTATATGGGTAAATGGTTATACGATGCGGAGGAGGATGATGTAAATGAAGCGGATTCCGTATCAGATAGCGGACGAAGCGGCGGCGAAGATAATATCGAAAATCCACCGAGAGTTTAGGCACAACAGACTGGCACTATTCGATGAAATGAATGTTATACAGGTTAAAAAGCACGTTAATAAACTTTATAAATCTGTATATAAAACGATAAAAAATGAGTTTGTAAGCATATTAAATCCTATATATGAAGCAATATATACTGAAGCCCTTGATATGGGCTTCGACGGGGATTTAAGGGATTTAGACGAAGCGTGGGTTGAAGAATTTTTTGAGCAATATAATCCGGTTACTAAATATGTGTTTAGTAATGAAATTGAGCAAAAAAAATCCAGATTGTTTGAATCATTAGTAGCAAGCACAACCGAAAGGCACCAAAGTTATAAAACAGCCGAAAACTTGATTATTAGACAAGTAAAGCAATATGCAATAGACCTTGAAGATGCTATTGCAATGGTTGTATATGACGACGTTGGCGTAAAAAAGGTAATGTGGAGTGCTGAAGATGATTATAAAACCTGTGGTGTTTGTAATGAGTTAGACGGCGAGATATTCCCTATTAACGAAGCACCGCCTAAACAGCATTACAACTGTCGATGTGTGTTAATTCCTGTAAAGGAATAAATATAAAACGTTAGAGAAAACGAAAATCACAAATATATACGGAGAGAACCGTTCAAACGCAGGAGGTAATTTCTATGGCAGATTTGAAGTCGTTACTTGGTGACAAGTACAAAGAAGGTATGACACTTGAAGAACTTATGGCTCTTGAAGTGGACGAGCCGAAACCTGATAATTCGGCATACGATAATCTCAAAAAGAGATTTGACGAAGTTGCAAGCGAGGCTGCGAACTATAAAAAGCAATTAAGAGCAAATATGTCGGAGGCTGAACAGAAAGCCGCCGCCGATGCTGAAAAGTATGCGAATATGGAAGCTGAACTTGAAAAACTTAAGGCAGATAAGGCGATAGCCGAAAACGCAAAAGGTTTAGTTGCAATAGGTTACGATGAAGAAGTTGCTACAGAAGTTGCAACGGCACTATTAAAAGGTGATTCAAAAGCGGTTATTCAGGCACAGGCAAAATTCGTTGAAGCACAACGTAAAGCTGCTGTTGCTGATTCCGTAAAAAACACTCCTGTTCCACCCGCAGCGGGTTCAAGTGGACCGGAGGTTACAAAAGAAAGTTTGAGAAAAATGTCGCCTATGGAGAGGTTGGAATTTTCTCAAAAGAACCCCGAAGAATATAAAAAAATATATGGAGGTAGCTAAATATGGCTAACACAGCATACGAAAACTTTTTCCTTTCAAATGAAGTAGAGGACCAATTCAACTCACATCTTGACCTTGCACAGTTTTGCACTATTGATAAGAACCTTCAGGGTACAGCAGGTATGAAGCGTATTATCAACGTTTATAGCGCAACAGCCGGCACAGAAAAACTTGCGAAAGGCGTAGGCAACTCAAAGAGCATTTCTGTTGACTTTGAACCCAAGGAGTATGAAATCCTTCTTGCACAGAACAGATTTGATTACTTCGACGAAGAAGAAATGACCGACCCTATGATTGTTCCCGTAGGAATGAAGCACGCAGGTACCGACCTTTTCAACACTGCAAATGCTGATATTTATGCAGAGTATGACAAGGCAACTCTTTCAACTGCACCCTCTGCGTTTGATTTCGCAGCATTCGTTGATGCACAGGCTAAACTTGGCCTTGAAAACCTTGAAGGCGTTTCAATGTTCGGTTTCGTTCATCCCGAAGATATGGCTGCTGTTCGTAAGGCTCTTAAAGACGACCTTAAGTACGTTGAAGCATTTGCAAAGAACGGTTATGTAGGTACTGTTGCCGGCATCAACCTTTATGGCAAGGCTGACGCAACTCCCGGTACAATCATAATTGGTACAAAGGAAGCCGTTACACTCTTTGTTAAGACAGGCGTTGAAACAGAGCAGGAAAGAGATAGCAATATTCGTAAGAACTCAATTTTCTCACGTAAATATTATCTTGCAGCACTTACCGATGCTACAAAGGCAGTTAAGATGGTTAAATCTGCTGGCTAATTAATAAAGGGGGCAAGACAGAATGACGCAGCTTGAACGCTTAAAAATAAGAATCACAGAAAACGTAAACGATGTAGAGCTGGAGGATATATTGGAAAGCGCAAAGGCGGTCATTCTGTCAAGACGCTTTCCTTTTGGGGAACCACCTGAAGATATTGAGAACAGATATAAAGACCTGCAAATCCGTATAGCCGTTGAAATGTTTAATAAACGCGGCGCAGAGGGTGAAGTAGCCCACAGTGAAAATGGCATAAGCCGTACATATTCAAGCGCCAATGTTTCCGAAGATTTATTAAAGGAAATAACACCAAAGGCGGGTGTTGTATAGTTGAGAGATTTAAAACGAAATCAGCAAACGATTTGGTATTCACTATTAAATGTTTCGGAAGATAAAGACGAATGGGGCAACACAAAGGATATAAAATCCTATGGGATTCCCATAAGTGCAAAAATGGCACTTTCGGGAAACAAAGGTGAAGCCTCTGAACAGGCTTTCGGTACGGATTTGAAGTATGACCGTGAAATGACAACCCACGATATGAGTTGTCCTATTGACGAATATACGCATCTGTGGATTGACGGTAGAAGTACCGAAGAAACACATAATTATGTCGTTAAAGCGGTTAGTAAAACTCTTAATTGCATCCGTTATGCTATTGAGAAGGTGGATGTATCGTGAAAACAATAAACGTAAAACTTTCACCACAAGGCGTTGCAGACGCAATAAACGAACTAAAAGAGTATCAGCAAGACGTTGAACGTAAGACTGTTTTGTTAGCGCAAAGACTAATAGATTTAGGCGCTGAAATAGCGAGAATAAAAATTGTTGGTATGGACGCATATTATTCTGGTGAATTACTTTCAGGTGTAAGTGGATATTATTCACCTACATTAAACGTTGGCTTTGTAAGGGTTTCAAGCGACCACGTTGCCTTTGTTGAATTTGGTACCGGTGTTAAAGGTCAGACAAGCCCTCACAAAAATGGCGAATATCTTTCAAAAGCTGCTTGGGGGTATGCGACTGGTGCAAAGATATTTACAACAAAAGACGGCAGAGTAGGTTGGATTTATCCTACCGACGATGGTGGTTTTAGGTTTACGGAAGGTATGGCAAGTAGGCCGTTTATGTATGAAACGGCACTTGAATTACAACGTGAATTTCCACGAATTGCGAGGGAGGTGTTTAGCACTTGATAGACAAGGAAAATGAGATTTTTAAAGCAGTATCTGAAGCTTTGCACAATAAATATGATGTTTATGTTGTCGGTGCTGAAATAACCTCAACCCCGCCTAAATTCCCCGCCGTATCATTTGTGCAAACAAATAATATGGTTAAAACCGAACATTCCACATTTGATAGCCTTGAAAATGTGGTTCAAGAAGATTACAAGGCAGAAGTTTATAGCAACCTTGAAACAGGCAAAGAAGCACAAACAAAGGAAATTACAGCCGTAATATCAGATGTTATGTGTGATTTAGGCTATGAACGAACATTCTGTGAAATTGTTCCGAACACCGATTCAACCATAAATCGCAGAATGTCAAGATATAGAAAAAATAACGTAATTTAATGGAGGTAAAAATATATGGGCGTTGCATTATCAACCGCAGGCGTAACTATCGGTTATGCCGTTGAATCCACAGCAGGTACAAGACCTACCACAGGATATACGGTTATTCCTGATGTAAAAGAAATCCCCGAAATGAATCCTGAACCTGAAACCCTTGAATCTACAACCCTTGCAGAAACAGAGTACAAGACTTATATCGAGGGCCTTAAAGATTTGGGTGGTGCATTAAGTTTCCTTGCAAACTACACAACCGAACTTGAAACAGTTTGGTCTGCATTAGTTGAGGCATATAAGACAGCTAAAACATCCGGAAAAGCAACTTGGTTTGAAGTTAAGCATCCACAGCTTGAAAAATCAGTATTCTTTACCGGTCAGCCTTCAGCAATGGGCTTACCCGCAATGAGTGTAAATGCGATTTTAGAAACAAATCTCTACATTACACCTACTAACGCTCCCTCTTGGGAAGAAAAAACCACAGAAGGTTAATAATTAGGAGGATATACCGATGGGCAAAAAATTAAACTTTAAATACGATGGAAAAGAATATACGCTTGAATTTACAAGGGATTCTATAAAACAGTTAGAACGTGAAGGCTTTGTTGCCAGCGATATTGCGACAAAACCGATGAACACGTTACCCCAACTTTTTGCAGGGGCATTTAAGGCGCATCATAAGTGGGACGTGAAACAGAAGCAAATTGATGAAATGTTCAATAAGTTTACTAACAAAAATGCGTTAGTTGAAAAACTTGCGGAAATGTATCACGAACCTTTTGAATCACTTATGGATGATGATGCTATTGACGAGGGAAACGCGATAGCGTGGGAGGCGAACTTCTAAATCCCACGGTTCAAAAAACGCTTACTGAAATTTTTGAAGAATGTTTCCCGTTTTATCTTGCCATCGGTATGTCCTATGCGGAGTATTGGGAGGGGGATTCGTCCCTCGCCCGGTATTACCGCAAGGCAAACAGAATAAAGCAAGAGGAAATAAATAACAATGCGTGGTTGCAAGGTTTATATGTGTATGATGCAGTTTCGACGGCGTTACACAACGCATTACGCGGTATGGGTAAAACAAAGCCCCCTGCACAAACGTATGCAAAAAAACCTTATGACTTTAATAAAAAAGAAAAAAACGAAGCAGAAAAGGCTAAAGAGGTTGAAATTGAACAACAAAAAGCTGCTGCTTGGATGGAAAATTTTGTCCGTGTGAATCAGAGCCAGAGCCATAGAGCCAGAGCCAAATAATATTATGGAGGGGTTTTATGGCTCTAACTATTGATGAATTAAATATACAAATAGCCGCAAACAGCAGCAATGCGACAAGAGCGATAGGAAACCTTGTCAAAAAGTTAGAAGCACTCCAAACCGCGCTTAACGGCAGCGCAACATCTAACATTACCATTACTAATTCTTTTAACAAAACAACTACTTCTGCAAACAAAGCCACAACAGCGACACAAAAATACGATAACGCCACAAAAAAAACAACTAAAACGACAAGGTCATTTACCGACAATCTTGCACGAAATATAACCAAATGGCGTACATTGTATGGCGTTTTTAATTCGGCGGCAAGAGTTATGGGAGAGTGGTTTAAGGAAAGTAACGATTACATCGAAACCTTAAACTTATTTAATGTAACAATGGGCGATGCTGCTTCGGCAGCAAAAGAATATGCCGAGGCTGTTGAATCTGCTATTGGTATTGATAGTAAAGACTTTATGCAATACCAAGGTGTGTTCAAAAACCTTACGGCAGGCTTTGGTGTAGCAACTGATGATGCGAACAAAATGTCGCAAAACCTTACACAGTTATCTTATGATATGGCGTCATTCTTTAATACTGACGTTGAAACGGCATTTGATAAATTATCCTCTGCAATGTCAGGTCAGGTAAAAGGATTACGTGAATTTGGTATTGATACCACGGTTGCAACCTTACAGGAATATGCTCTATCGAAGGGGATTCAGACAAAAGTAAGGAATATGACCCAAGCGGAAAAATCGTTGCTTCGATATAACTACATTATGGAGCAATCTACTCATATTCAGGGCGATATGGCGAGAACCTTAATAACTCCTGCCAACGCTTTACGAATATTAGAATCGCAATTAACACGAATGAAACGTGCGTTTGGTAATATCATAAGCGTTGTTGTCACTAAGTTTATTCCATATATTCAGGCTATGGTTGAAGTTGTAACCGACGCTGCAAACGCAATAGCAAATTTCTTTGGTTTTGAACTTCCTGAAATTGATTATTCAGGTCTTGGTGGTGGTTTTGGGGAGGAACTTGAAGAAGGTTTAGAGGATGCGTCAGGAACAGCCAAAAAACTAAAAAAACAGTTAATGGGCTTTGATGAACTTAATATCATAAGCAATCCCGACGCCGGTGGTGGTGGTTCTTCCGCCGGTGGTAGTGGTGGCTTGGGTGATATGGGGGTATTAGAGTATGATTTCCTTAAAGACCTTGACACAAGTAAAATTGACGAAATAAAAGAAAAATTAAAAGATATTTTTAAGTGGGTAGGTATTATCGGTGCCGGTTTTGCTGGCTGGAAAATATCAGGTTCAATATTAGGTTTAGGAACAGCGTTTAGCGGATTCTTTACCGCATTAGCGTCGGGTGAAGGCATAAAGGCTGCTGCCAAAACATTGGCTACGAAATTCAAGCAAGCGTTTGGTGTTGGTTTAATGGCAACTGGTGCAGCACTTGATATTAGCGTAGCAATCGAAAGTTGGGCTGACGGCGTTAGTTGGGACGGCCTTGTTGAACAGTTAAAAGCATCGGGATTATTGCATTTAGGTGGTTTCCTTGTTGGTGGTGCAACAGGAATGGCAATAGGTGCAATCATAGACGGCATCTTAACGTTAATTCCTTCTATCAAAAGCGCGGTTGTGGACGGCAACGAGGCGTGGAGCAATACGCTTTCTATCATCAAAGGTATCTCGGTTATCGCCGGTGGTATTGCTGTTCTAACGGGTAGCTGGATTCCTCTTGCTATCGGTGGCGTTATAGCGCTGGTATCTGTTGTCCTCATTTATATCGACGATATTTGGGCAGCGCTCAAGACGGCCTTCAACTGGATTTACGAAAATTTCATTGAAGGTCCCGCAATCTGGGTCTGGGAAAAAGTAATCCAGCCGATTATCAATTTCTTCTCCCCCGTGAAAGCAGCATTTCTTGAGGTCAAGAATTATGCCGTTGAAAAATTCAACGAAATTAAAACCGGGGTTGCAAATGCAGTAGGTCCGATTATCGCCAAGGTGCAGGAGATTTACTTGAAAATCAAGGAAATTTTCAGCGCACTGAAGAAGGCATTCCGCGACTATATTTGGAATCCTTTCGCCGAGCTGGCGACCGGATTATACAACAAATACATTGCCCCAAGCGTGACTGCGGCGACTGACTCGTTTGGTTATTTGTGGAAAAAATTCAAGGAAAAATTCTGGGATAAAGTTGTAGACTTTTTCACCACCTTGAAAGAGAAACTTATCTGGGTCCGTGACCAAGCGATTACGATATTCAAAAATGTCGGAACGTTTGTCGTAGATTTCGTTTCGGGTGCGCTGAAAAAAGCCATCAATGCCGTGTTGAGTGGAATCGAGTGGACTATCAACAGATTCATTCGTATGCTCAACGGAGCAATCGACATCATCAATAAAATTCCGGGTGTCAGCATCACGAAGGTGGCGGAATTGTCTATTCCGCGACTATCAGAAGGTGGTATTGTCAGCGAAGGTCAGATGTTCATTGCCCGTGAAGCAGGTCCTGAACTTGTTGGTTCTATCGGTAATAAAACAGCCGTAGCTAATAACGACCAAATTATTTCCGGTATTGAAAGTGGTGTATATCGTGCTATGGTGGCTGCTAACTCTACCAATAGTGGTGGCTCACAGACCATTCGCATTATCAATGAAATTGACGGTGATGTTGTTGGC
>JAZQUC010000047.1:0-5537 GCA_045631075.1 Candidatus Fimenecus sp.
GTAGGGGTCGCTGCCCACAGCGACCCGTTGTAGTTTGAATGTACATTTTGGAACGGGACGATGTAGGCATCGTCCCCTACAATATTATTAATTTGGTTGGAATGTAGGGGCGATTCAAGAATCGCCCGAATAAGGTTACCAACACACTTTGGGACGGGTCATTCATGAATGACTCCTACAAGGTTTTTGTTTTGTTTTAATTTGATGTCATCCCGACAAATTATAATTTAAAATAATTGCAGGCGTGGAAGCCTGCCACTACGCGACACCGACAAATTATAATTTGACCAACAAATTTATTTTTAACAAATTATTCATTGATTTAAGTGGAATAATGGAGTAAAATATTAGCAATACTTTGCATACAACTAATTACGAGGTGTATTATGAGTTTAATTGAAATTCGTGATATGTATAAAATTTATAATCCCGGTGAAAATGAGGTTCGTGCTATTGACGGCGTGAATCTTACTATTGAGCACGGTGAATTTGTTGCTATTATAGGTCAATCAGGTTCGGGCAAATCAACACTTATGAATATGCTCGGTCTTCTTGATGTGCCTACAAGTGGTAAATATCTTCTTAACGGTAAGGATGTTGAGGGACTTACTGATGACGAGCTTTCTGAAATCCGTAACAAGGAAATAGGATTTATTTTCCAAGGGTTTAACCTGATTACAAGCCTTACTGCAGTTGAAAATGTTGAGTTGCCACTGGTTTATCGTGGTATGAAAAAGGACGAACGCAACGAGCTTGCTGTTTCTGCACTTAACCGTGTGGGACTTTCTCACCGACTTGACCATTTGCCAAAGCAGATGTCAGGCGGTCAGCAACAAAGAGTTGCAATTGCTCGTGCTGTTGCTGCAAGACCACCGATTATCCTTGCTGACGAGCCCACAGGTAACCTTGACTCACATTCAGGTGTTGAGGTTATGAAAATTCTTCACGAATTACACGAAGAAGGCCGTACAATTATTCTGATTACTCACGATAATGACATAGCAAACGAAGCACAGCGAGTTATCCGTATTCAGGATGGTCAAATTGTGTCGGATATCATCAACAGATAGTAATAAATGTGTTTAATACACAATATATTGAGTTATCTATTTGCAAATTATTAATAATTTAAAAGAAAAATGTTACCAAAAGGGTAGCATTTTCTTTTTTTGTATGATAAAATTGTATGAATATTTTTATTTTTAAAAATAAAATTGGAGGAAAAGAAAATGAAAACAACTTTCAAAAAGGTCCTTTGCGTGATTCTTGCAGTTGTTATTGTTGCAGTTGGTATTCCATTTACTGCAATTGCATCAACAAAAGAGACTGTGAATTTTGGTATTCTTAGTGATACTCACTATTTCGCAGAGTCAGCAATGGGCGAAACAGCAGAAGACAAGCAGGAATTTGTTGATATGATGCTCCTTAACAACTCAACATCAGGTCTTGCACCTAACCTTCTTGATGCAGCACTTGCAAACCTTGCACTCAAGGCAAAGAATGGTGAAATTGAATTCCTTCTTATGTCTGGTGACCTTACAAGAAACGCAGAATATTCAGCTCACATTGAACAGGCTGAAAAACTTGCAAAATTTGAAGCAGAAACAGGTATTCCTGTATATGTTATCAACGGTAACCATGACATTAACAACAAGCGTTCAATGTATTATGACGGTGAAGAGCTTGTAACATCAAAGAAAAATCCAGAGCTTCGTGAAGACATTGACACTTCACCTGAAGAATTTGAAGAAATCTATAAGGATTTCGGTTTTACTGCTGAAGGTGACGGTTATTATGCTCGTTACAGAGATGTTGCTAAAAACGAATGTGGCTCTCTTTCATATGTAACAGATATTAACGACGATTATCGTCTTATTGCTCTTGACGTTATGATGTATTCAGCTGACACAACTGCTTCAGGTGAAAATGAACAGGAAACAGGCGGTCAGTTCTCTGACGAGCTTCTTGCTTGGGCAGTAGCTGAAACAGAAAAGGCAGTTAAAGACGGTAAAACAGTTATCGGTATGATTCACAACAACCTTATCCCACATATGGAAACACAGGTTGACATTCTTGACCAGTTTGTTCTTTTCGGTTGGGAAAAGGCTGCTGACGCTCTTGCAGAAGCAGGTATGCACTATGTTGTAACAGGTCATACTCATATGCAGGATGTTGCAACTCACGTTACTGACAGCGGTGAAGAAATTCACGAAATCGTAACATCATCAATTCTCAGCTATCCAAATATGTTCAGAACAGTTACAATGGATACATATGCAACAGGCAGAATTGAATGCGAATACCATACACACGACGTTGACGAGGTTGTTCCTGTTTATATCAACGGTGTTGCACAGGACAAGCCATTCAGAAATCAGACATTTGCATATAACTATGGTGGCGACGATATTAAGAACTTTGTAACAAATCTTTTACAGTATCAGCTTCGTTACGGCTTTGGTAAGGATGTTAAGGATGCAGGTGGTCTTTACTACTACCTTACAGACCTTCTTGACTTTAATGAACTTATGACTGACCTTATCGGTAACGAAATCCTTGGTGGTGTTTCAGCAGTTGCAATTAAGGGACTTCTTCGTTCACTCTGTAACCAGCTTGAAGATGCTTACCTTACAGATTACGACGCAACAGTAGAACTTGTTTCAGAAATTCTTGACACATTCCTTAATGTTGAAATTTCTGATTATCCATCAACAATTTATAAAGATACACTCGGCTTTGGTAGCGAGGGTGACAAGGGTACAGTAAGTGACCTTGCTTCAACAGTTATTGCTATGCACAGTATAAATAACGAAGACCCTAAAAACGACAAGTTCCTTATGAGCGCTCTTGAACGCTTTGACAACGGTGAAAATGCAGAAATCATCTTTGATGCTCTTCTTGAAATGGTTATTGAACAGCTTCTTGTTGATAACATTCTCAATGAAATCAAGATTGACCCTGTTTCACTTGGTCTTGGATATATCGGTAACAATTCTGCAAACGAAACACTTGCATACATTAAAGGTATTGTAGGTGACAATGACCTTCTTTCACTCAGTCTTACTGATGTTGTTTCTATCGTTCTTGCACTTGGTGTGCTTGACGGTGACACAGTTACAGAAGTTGTTCTTTCTTTCCTTGATGAATATCTTACAGAAAGCCAGTTTGACATTATCGACCAGGAATTCTACAGAATTATGAAGGACTTTACTCACGACGAAAACCCTGGTTATATGGCTGACCACGAAGGTAAGCTTGTATATAATGGTGCAGTTGAAGTTCCACTTTCACAGAAGAATTTAAGACTTCCTTCACATATTTCTGTTCAGCTTGGTGAAGATGCTGCTGACGAAGTAGTTATCAGCTACTATACAAAATACAGCATTACAGACAGTGACATTCAGATTGTTCCTTACTCCAAGAATCCTGATTTCTCAAAGGGTACAACAGTTGATGTTGATGTTAAGGCAACTTGTGATGTTGAAACTCTCCGTGAATGGCCTGCTATCGACTTAGGCTTTATCGGAATTATCTATCATAAAGAATATGTAAATCGTCATATTATTACAATTTCAGGTCTCGACGCTGATACACAGTACTGCTACCGTATCGGTGATGCTGAAAAGGGCTGGTGGAGTGAAACAGGTGTGATTAACACTGCTGATAATTCAGACGAATTCAGCTTCTTCCACATTACTGACCCACAGTCAACAACAGAAAAGCAGTACAATCAGGTATTTGCTCCTGCAGTTCAGTTTGCTACAAGCAATCACGACGGTGACTTTATCCTTGGCACAGGTGACTTTGTTGACGACGGCAGAAGCTTTATCCAGTGGCAGAGAATGTTCAACTCAGCATCAGATGTGCTTATGAACATTCCTATGATGGGTCTTGCAGGTAATCACGAAGCAAAGGGTGACAATGCTCTTGATTATTACTTCACATTCCCTAACGCTCCTGAACAGGACAAGACACTTGGTGTTTACTATTCATTCGATTACAACAACGCTCACTTTGCAATCCTTGACTCAAACAAGCTTGGTGATGACGAAGGTCTTTCACCTGAACAGATTGAATGGCTCAAGGCTGATATGAATGCATCAGACGCTGACTGGAAGTTTGTTGCTCTTCATAAAGCACCTTACTCAAACGGCTCACACTTTGACGATGATGATGTTATCGCAATCCGTGCACAGCTTATGGGACTTATGCCTGAGCTTGGTATTGACATTGTATTCCAGGGTCACGACCACGTATTTATGCGTACAGATGTTATGAACAACAACGTTGTTGTTGAAACTGAAACAGAAGAACTCACATACAACGGTCTTGATTACACAGCAAAGGTAAATCCTGACGGTACAATCTATTCAATCAACGGCACAATCGGTGTTAAGCACTACAAGGCAAAGCCTGTTGAAGAAACAAACAAGCTCTTCCCACTTGGTGAAACAGTTGCTTACTTTGAAGTTCCAACATACTCATACATTCAGATTGATGGCGACACACTCTATTTCGATTCATACGCAATCGACGGTGACAAGGAAACAAGAGTTGACCAGTTCGCAATCAAAAAGGACTTTGCAGGTGATGAGGTTGTAACTCCTGATGAACCAACAGTTGACGAACCAACAACAGATACACCTGTAACACCTGACGAACCAACAACTGATAAGCCTTCAGTTAATGTTCCTGAATCAGACGATGTTGTTACAGAAAACCCTGAAATTCCTAACACATCAACAGACGGCAAAGACAACACTCCTGTTTATATCGTAGTATTTATGCTCGTTTCAGCAGGACTTGTTGCACTCACTCTTACAAAGAAAAAGAGAAGAACAAAAGCTTAAACCATAAAAAACTCCCTTCGGGGAGTTTTTTTATGTAATGATTTGTTTTCAAATTATAATTTGTCGGGATGATTTGATTATTAATATCGACTATAAATGTAGGGGCGGATGCCCTCATCCGCCCGTAGTAAGTGAATAGTATACTTTGGAACGGGACGATGTGGGCATCGTCCCCTACAAGGTTGCATTACCCAATCAATGTCACCGATAAACTTCCAATTTGCACTTTTAACTTAAATTTATACTTGACTTCAAATTACTCTTTTGTTATAATGTTTTGCGATATTGAAAACACGATGAAAAAGAAAGTAGATTAAGCAAGTACCCTTACCAGAGAATTGTGCCTTGGCTGAAAGCACATAAGTTGAAAGTTTAATTGAAGTTCCCTTTGGAGTGGTGTTGCTGAAATAACAGTAGGCAACAGCGGTTTATTCCCGTTACAGAATACGGAAAGTGTTTGCTTTTTGCAAAAATTTGGGTGGTACCGCGGATTTTATTCGTCCCATACTCTTGGAGTATGGGATTTTTTTATTCCCTATTTCCGAAAAATAAAAAAGTGAGGAAGAAAAGATGAGAGAAAAACTTGAAGCTATCCGTCAAAAAGCGGAAGCAGAACTCAGCACTTTTGACTCCCAGAGTCAGCTTGAAGAATTCAGAGTTCAGGTGCTTGGTAAAAAAGGTGAACTT
>JAZQUC010000048.1:0-8576 GCA_045631075.1 Candidatus Fimenecus sp.
GGTATGCAATCACATCTTTGTCAGCATAAATGTACTCACCATACACATCAGTTGCAAACAAGGATTCATTTGCTCCGTTTTTAACAAAAAGGTCTTTTTTACCACTACCGTCATTATATTCTCTTGTTGTAAAGAACGGAATCATATCGCCATCCGTAGCATAAGCAGAGTTTGTAAGGACTGAATATGCAACGGAATATGAACTGCCATTCTTGTCGGCTGTTAAAAATCTTGTAGTAGCACCTGTATTCAAGTCAACTATAAAACTATCTGTCCAAAGATTATATCTTCTTGATGCAGATTCTGAATTTGCAACTGCAAGCAAAAGTGCTTTTCCATCAGCTTTATGTTGCTTTGGTAAATCAACAAGCTTAAATGTTATTACATTATGTAATGTGCTTCCTGGATTATCTTCTGAACGGAAAATACTGATACCGAAAATACTGTTACCCGATTTCACATAATTGATTGTTACAGGTAATCTTTCCTTATCCATAGAAACCTGTGCATTAACTGTACCCGTTACCTGAATCGGTTTCATAGCACCATTTCCATATTCAAAATATTTCACTTCATTTTCGGATGAAACGGAATAATAAATATTCTCCACATCAGACTGAATATACTTGTCGCCTGTATTTTGACGAACAACCTGAATTTCAGAAAGCTTTTCACCTGTTTCTATAATGTTTCCAGGTATCTCTTCCCCATTATTATTCATAGGTAAAAATTTCAAGAACACGAAAACAACAGCCATAACAAGTGCAATAATAGCCAACACAAATGTAATATGGTCTTTCTTTGTAATTGGTTCGCTGTCATCCTGCTGAACCTTTTCTGTCTTTTCCTTCTTTACTTTCTTTTCTTTTTTCTTTTTCTGTTTAACAGGCTTTTCTTCTACAACTTCTTCGACAGGAACATCTGTTTTATTCACTTCTTCTGTTACAACTGGCTGGAATGGTGGAAGCAACTCTATCGGTTCTTCAACACTTTCTTCAAAAGATATAAGTTCTTCAAATGTTTCTTCTTTATTTTCTTCAAAAGGCAGAATAATCTCAACAATTTCTTCCTTAACAATTGCCTTTTCATCAACTGAAGCTTCGTTTTCATTTTTTTCAACAAGTTCAGAAGTTTCAGCTTCTTCAAATTCTTCTTTCTCTTCAGAAACTTCTTCTGTTTCTTCAACTGCGTTTTCTACCTCTTCAAAAGGCAAAATAATCTCAATTACATCTTCATCAGTTGGAACTTCATCTTCGGTTTCTTCAAAAGCAGGTAATTCCTCGATTGTTTCTTCCTTTTTCTCCTCAATTATCTCTTCAAAAGGTGGAATTTCTTCAATTACCGTTTCCTGTTCTTCTGGGATATCTTCAACTGCATCATTTAATTCTTCAACCACATTTATTTCGTCAGCAGTTTCAACCACAGGAATTTTTTCGTTTTCAACATCAGGTTTTGTTTCTTCAGTTTCTTCTTTAATCGATTTATCTTCAGAATTGTCTTTTTCTACCTTTTTCTTCCAAGGGAAAACAGACTTCTTTTCTTTTTTCTCCTTTGGAACTTCTTCTTGTTCTTCAGGTTTGTAATAATAATTTCCATATCGTCCTTTTTTTCGGAAAGAGCGTAACGGAAAAGTTTCCACAGGCTCTTCAAACACTACATCTTCTTCAGTTTCATCATAGTCCTCGTTGAAAATTGAAGAAAATTCTTCCTGTAACTCTTCTACGCCCTTTTTTTCCAAAGGTTTATCATTAGAAACAGCATCTGTTTCATTATTCTTTTTATTTAAAAGTTCGTCTTTTTTTGCCAAAATAACACCTCCGAACTACATACACATTTATTATACAATTTATCACAGGATTTTGCAATAAGAAAAAAGAGGATAGTCACCTATCCTCTTAAATATTTTTTATTTTACACCATTAAGTGCCTCAAAGTTTGCCTTGTTTGAATTGTAAAGTTTCTTAAACACTTCAAAATTCTTATCGTAAACAGCCTTGTTTTCCTTATTTGGAATGTATGTATTAACAGCAGGGATGAGCTTTTTCGCATCCTGAACACCTGAAATGATACCTGCATTAACTGCAATAAGCACTGCAGCACCAACAGCACCAACATTCTGTGGACTTGCAACTGTTTCAACAACTCTGCCTGTACAGTCAGCAAGAATCTGACTTGTAACCTTTGAAAGAGCACCACCGCCAACAAAACGGATTGTGCTTGATGTCTTAACCTTTTTGTCCTGTGTTTCAATAAACCAACGAAGATGGAAGCAAACACCTTCAACAACAGCTCTGATAAGTTCTGTTTTACCTGTATCAAGGCTTATATTGAAGAACATTCCTCTTGAATTTGGGTCTTCGAAAGGACAACGGTTACCGTGAAGCCAAGGTGTGAAAATTACGCCACCGCTACCTGCAGGGATTGAATCCACAACAGCCATCATATAGTCATAGAGATTTGTGTAAACCTCTTCACGGTCTGCATTTTTAAGTTTAAAGTCGTGCTGTTTATCAAGATAAAGGTCGATTTCGTCAAGAGCCAAATGGTCCTTAACCCACTCAACACACTTACCTGCTGTTTCAAGCTCTGCGAAATAGTTGTATATTCCGTCAGAAGCACCAACAACAGCAGCAATCATAGCATTTGCATCAACAATGCTCTTATCAACAACAGTTGAAACCCAACCTGATGTACCCTGATATACGTGAGTATCACCAAAGCCTGTTGCACCTGCACCAACGCCGATAAGTGTAGCGTCACCACCGCCACCGAATACAGAAATTCCAGGAACAAGACCTAACTGTTCAGCCTGTTCAGCACGAAGTGTGCCGATTTTTTCTGTACAGTCAACAATCTTTGCAAGGTGGTCCATATTAACACCAAGAAGCTTGCAGATTGTAGGGCTCCAGCACTTTTTATTTATATCGTAAATCAAAGCACCAAAAGCAGAGTCCTTTGTCATTACGAATTCACCTGTCATACGGCAGATAAGATATTCTTTAACGTCAAGCCATTTATGTACTCTCTTAAAATTTTCAGGTTCATTTGCTTCTGTCCACTTATATTTCCATACAGGGTCCTTAACACTTGCTGCGACAGCACCTGTAATTGCAAGTGATGGAAGAAGCTTGAAAATATTTGCACCTGCAATCTGTGGTCCATATGCAATACCTTTTTTAAGTTCTTCTGTTGCACGCTGGTCCATATAACTGAATGCACGACGAACATGATTACCGTCTTTATCAACAAGAACAAGTCCCTGCATCTGTGAACAGAATGAAATACCGTAAATCTCTTTAGGGTCAACACCTGATTCAGCCATAACCTTCTTTGATGTTGAGCACATTGCAGCCCACCACTCGTTAGGGTCCTGTTCAGCACCACCGTTAGGCATAATATAAAGTTTATAGCCCTCACTTGCAGCAGAGATAAGCTCAATTGTCTTTCCTATCTTGAAAAGGCAAGTCTTAACACCTGTTGTACCAATATCAAAGGCAAGAGCATAAATTTCTTTTTCCATTTTCACTTTCTCCTTCAACTGAAAAGTTGTATACATAAGAATTTTATCATAAAGAATTATTTTTGTACAGTATTTTTTGTTAATGACAAGATTAAATTTGTAGGGGCAGGTCTCCGTGCCTGCCCGCCAAGAATTATTGAAAATACAAATGATAATCTCCATTTGCTTTTTCGTCTATATCTTGTTCAGTTGTAAAACTTATACTCACATTTTTGTTTAATAAGTTTTCCATAATGCTATCGATTTGTTCCTGCATTTCATTTGAATAAAGTATATCTTCATCATTATAAGTTTTTGCTTTTTCAAACGCTTCTTTTGGATAACCCTCATCGATAAGGTTTTGTATTGTTTTTTTCGTTAATTGTTCACACAAACCATTTTCCTTTGCTAACACCAATTCATCATTAGTGTTAAACAAATACCAAACAACCAAATTATTTGGTGAAATTTCAAATGAACCATAAAAGAAATGTTCAGAAATTTTAGGTGTACTATTTTTTAATTCTTTTATAGTCTTATTTACTGATTTTTTGATTTTTCTTTTGAGTTTGAATTTTTTAAACATATTTAGAATCCTTACGGGCGATTCGTGAATCGCCCCTACTAAAGTTAAATTGCTTATTTTACCTTTTCTGGTTTCATATTTTTCATTTCTTTTCTAAAAACGAAGAAGAATACAATTGATGCGGTAATAATTGATATTGCATCAGAAACAGGCTCTGCCAAAAACACTGCAAAAACCTTATTTTCAAAGAAATTTGGCAATATATAAATAAGAGGCACCAATAAAATAACCTTTCTCAAACAAGCAATAAAGAGTGACGCTTTTGCTTTTCCAAGAGCAATAAAGGTCTGTTGAACTGCCATCTGTATGCCGAAGAAAACCATAGCACTACAATAAAGACGAATTGCCCATGTGGTAGTTTCCACAAGTTCAGGATTATCATTGAAAAGGCTGATAAAAAATTGTGGGAAAAGCTCAATTGACATTCCAAACACAAAAACATAAGTGAAGCACATTACCAAGAATGCTTTAAACGCTTGTTTTACTCTATCGCCATTCTTAGCACCGTAATTATAACTAATTATAGGCTGTGCACCTTGACCGATACCCTGTGCAGGTACCCACGCCATTTGCAAAACAGTTGTGCAAATTGTCATGGCACCAACAGCAATATCTCCACCATATTTCTGTAACGATGAATTAAAGGCAATATTGATTACCGCTTCCGTTGCATTCATTACAAATGGTGAAATACCAAGTGCCAATACAGGTGCGAGAATTTTACCATTTGGTAAAAGATTTTCTTTTTTTATTCTTAATTTAGTTTTCTGTCCTGTTAAAAACAGCAAAACCCAAACCGCTGAAATTGCCTGTGAAATTATTGTGGCAAGAGCAGCACCCATAACTCCCATATCAAACACAAAAATAAATATAGGGTCAAGAATAATGTTGCAGATTGCACCTATAAGCACCGTTGCCATACTGATTTTTGTAAATCCCTGAGTTGTAATAAACATATTAAGACCCAAGGAAATCATTACAAAAATTGAACCTGCTACATATATCTTCAAATATGGTAAGGCATATATAATTGTGCTTTCACTTGAACCAAAAAGCATTAAAAACTTTTCACCAAAAATAAGGAAAACTGTTGTAAGAATTACAGACAATATAACAAGCAAGGAGAAACAGTTTCCAAGAATTTTTTCTGCTTTTTTAACGTCACCTTTGCCCATTTCAATAGCAGCACGAGGTGCACCACCTTGAGCCACAAGCATTGTGAATGCTGAAATCAAAGAAAGGACAGGGAAACAAAGACCTATACCTGTAATTGCCATTGTTCCCACATCTTCCATATGACCAATATAAATTCTGTCAACAAGATTATAAAGAAGATTTACGATTTGTGCCAGAATTGCAGGAATACTTAATTTTACAATCAGCTTCCATACAGGTGCATTAGCTAATTGTCCTGAAATATCTACTTTTTTATCCATTTATTCACCTGATTAAATCCTGATATTTTTCAAGATATTCTTTTATTTCATTTTCGTTCACATACTCTGTAAGGCAACCGACACCTGTGACACATTTGCCACCTGTGATGTTACCTGCCAAAATACACTTTTTAAAGTCGAAATCGTTATAAAGACCATAGATAAAGCCTGAAAGGAATGCATCGCCTGCACCTGTTGAATCAATGCAAGAAAACTCATCGATATTCTTGACTACGAAATAGTCATTATCATATCCTGCACAACCTTCTTTACCGAGCTTTACAACAGGTTTTTCGAAGTATTCACCGAGAATTTTAAGCGCTTCTTTGTAATCCTTTGTTCCTGTAAGTTTTTCAGTTTCGTCAATGTTTGGTGTGTAACAATCTGCAATTTCGATTAATTCCTTATGCTTTTGTATGGACATATCATCACTATATCCTGTATCAAGCACAAGAATTGTACCGTCTTTTTTTAGTTCTTTATACACAGGTATAATTTTTTCCTGCATAGCAACAACCTTTGCACCTTTAAGTGCGTTATAGATTTTTTCGAGCATAGCGTCAGAATATGTTTCTGTGCCACCATAGGACACAAAAGTTCTGTCCGTACTTGTGATGATTGCAGATGTCACATTCAAAGGGTAATTTGTACTTTCAAAAATTTCGTACTGTGTTCCACTTTTTATAAGTTCGCTTTTTGCAAATTGTGAGAACATATCGTCACCTAAAAAAGTGCCGATTTTAGCAGGAACACCTAAACGCGAACAGTTTATCATTGTTGCAGGAAGTCCACCACCAAGGCAAACTCTAAAATCCTTTGAGTAGATTTCTTCACCTTCATTTGGAATTCGTGGCATTCCTGAATAAAGCAAATCAACATTCAATTTTCCAAAAGCTGCAACAAAACTCATTTCCAATCACCTGTAAAATCTTTATTAAGCTCAATATAACTGTCAACTAATTTTTCTGCAAGTGAATATGAACCCACCAAAGGATGAAGATAAAGGCAGTCAACAGCACTTTCTCTGTCACAATTCATAATTGCCTTTGAAGCAAGTCGTTCATAAGCCTTGACCCTTGTTATAATCTCCTTATTTTCAAAAGGCACATCACCGATTTTTATAGGTGTCACTTTATCATCTACAATTTCACAAGAAATTTCGACAGTATCACCTTCGTCGAGAAAATCAATAGCCTTGTTGTCATTTGGAATACAAGCAATCATTCTGTTCTTTTCAGTTGAATTTTTCGCATCAATAATTCCAAGTGCAACACCTGCATAGCCGCCGTCATCAGGTGCATACATATCAAAATGCCATGTTGAATTTCGTTTTTCACCTGTTTCACTTGCCATATATGAATTTTCACGAAGACCGTAGTAATAATCGAATATTTCAAGTGCCTTTTCGAAGTTATTTTCAATATCAACCGCTGATAATTCTTCTGTCATTTTCTCGTTAATATCAGCAATCTGCTCACCACGAGTACGCTCTGCATTTAAAATATTTTCAACAGCCTTTTCACGGTTGTAGAAATAATACATATATTCATTAGGCACATACTGTTTTCTCATCAAGAAATCCTTGCTGAAATATCGCAAATCAGTATTTTCATAAGCCTTGTCGTCACTCACAATTTTATTTGTGATATCAACGCCATCTGCCTTTATGTATTTAAAGAAAGACAAGTGATTAAGGCCATAGCAAAGTGCTTCAAGATGATTTTCAGGATAACCATACAATTCTTCAAATCTTCGAAGCATTCCGCTTGGTGCGTCACAGATACCATATGTAAAGTCATAACCCATATCACGAAGTGTCTGGGACACTACACCTGCAGGATTTGTGAAATTAAATACCATAGCACCAGGCTTTGCGCACTGTTTTACAAGTTCGCAATACTCTTTAAGCGCAGGAATACTTCTCATTGCAAAGGAAAAACCTGCTGCGCCTGTTGTTTCCTGACCAAGAATGCCCATATCAAGAGCAATTCTCTCATCACGACAGCGCATTCTGTCACCGCCTGCACGAATTGTAGTTATTACATAATCAGCATCAGTAATTGCTTCTTTACCGTCAGTTGTCAATGTAAACTTCAAAGCAGGACAAAGACGGCGAGAGACCTCTCTCGCCATCTTGCCGTATATGTTTAATTTTTTCTCATTGTTATCCATAAAGACAAGCTCTTTTATACCCATCTTTTCTGCTCGACCTGCAATACTTTTTGCAAGGAACATTGAGCGGACTCCACCGCCACCGATAACTGCAAGTTTCATAAATTATAACACCTCAAAGACGTTGCTTTCGCCACTATCTAAGTTAAGTCTGAGTGTCTTATCAACACCATCTTCTGTAAAGTCAAGACGAATTACATCATCATTTTCAAATTCTGCAAAATTAACCTTGTAATTCTTATTCTTGAAGAAATCTTTAAGAACGTCAATTCTGTTGTCGTCAAAGTCACCTGCATTGTCAGAAACGAAAAGAACGTTACCACAAACGCTGTTTACCTTACCGTGAAGAAGTTTCTGTTCCCAGTTGTAACCGATATTAATATCACGAAGGAAGAATACGTCAGGGTCGTTACAGAAAGCTCTGCCGTCAAGATGATTACGGAAAATTGTGTTTGTAATCGCATTCTGTGATGATGGCATTTCAGCATTTGTTCTGATACATGTAACGATTGAGTTGATGTTAAGACTCTTTTTAAGCTCGAATTTCCAGTTCTTGTTTACGTCACAGCTGATACGACAAGCATCAAAGATACCCATACAAGCACCAATAGGAACACCGCAACCGAGAATCCACTTATCACCACAAGCTTCACGGAGCAAATCTACACCGTCGCACATAATTTCGCCACGAGTTTTGCCGTTTCTTGGTTCAATACACTGGCTGTAAAGGAAGTCAAGCTTAACCATATCATAGCCCCATACATTGAGAACTGTGTCAAAAACCTTCTTGATATATTCACGAACTTCAGGGTTATAAATATCGAGTGTATATGCACCACCCCAACCCTGACAACCAAGCATCTTTTTGCCTGTTTTGTTCCAT
>JAZQUC010000049.1:0-29569 GCA_045631075.1 Candidatus Fimenecus sp.
AGAGCACGTGAAAGACCGTGACGGATAGCACCAGCCTGACCTGTAACGCCACCACCGTTTACACGGCATACGATATCGAACTTATCAGCTGTTCCTGTAAGAGCAAGAGGCTGACGAACGATAAGCTTAAGTGTTTCAAGACCGAAATAATCGTCGATTTCTCTGTCGTTGATGATGATTTTGCCTGTACCTGCATATACACGTACACGAGCTACTGATTTCTTTCTTCTACCTGTACCGTAGAAAAATGGACTTGTTTCGTACATTTAAATAGCCTCCCTTTCTTAGAATTCTCTTGTTTCTGGTTTCTGTGCAGCATGCTTGTGGTCTGCACCGCGGTATACACGAAGACGAGTAAGTGCTTCACGACCGATTACTGTGTCAGGAATCATACCCTTAACTGCCTTTGTTACTGCGAACTCTGGCTTTGTCTTCATAAGAGTCTTATACTTAACTTCTTTCATGTTACCAACATAACCTGTGTGGTGATAGTACATTTTCTGTTCAAGCTTGTTACCTGTAAGAACAACTTTCTCTGCATTAATGATGATTACGTGGTCACCACAGTCAGCATGAGGTGTGAATGTTGGCTTGTGCTTACCTCTAAGAAGAACAGCAGCTTCAGCAGCTACGCTACCAAGTGTTTTGCCTGCTGCGTCAAGCACATACCAGTTACGGGTAATGTCGCCCTTTTTTGGCATATAAGTTGACATAGAACTTACCTCCGAATAATATTTTTTTTATGCTTGAAGATTATAACAAAGGGAAAACCAAAAGTCAACACAAATTTTTGATTTTTTAATGAGAATAATATAAATCTTCATTTTTCTCTTGTTTTCTCATTTTTTCATATATTTTTCTTTTATATTATTTTTACAATTTATTTGTTTACTTTTACACAAAATTAAGATAAAATATTGTTAATGTATTACAATAGTTAATTAAATTGAGATATTACCTATCTCTCCCTCCGTCATGGCTACGCCATGCCACCTCCCTCGTCAGAGGGAGGCAATAACAGAAATGAGGTTTTTGAGTGCAGAAGTTATTAAGTCTTGTCCGTGCAGGTGTTGACAAATATAATATGATAGAAGACGGTGACAAAATTGCCGTTTGTGTTTCAGGTGGAAAAGACAGCGTTGTTATGCTTTTGTGCCTTATAAATCTTAAGATTTTTTTTCCTAAAAAATTCGACCTTTGTGCAATTACTCTTGACCCACAGTTTTATGGTGAATGTGCTGATTATTCAGAAATTGAAGAAATCTGTAAAAAGTACGATATACCATATATAATTAAAAGAACTGAATTGTATCACATCATTTTTGAAGAAAGAAAAGAGAGCAATCCTTGCAGTCTTTGTGCTCGAATGCGTCGTGGACTTTTACACGATACTGCAAAAGAATTAGGATGCAACAAAATAGCACTCGGTCATCATCTTGACGATGCTGCTGAAACATTTATTATGAATTTATTTGGCAACGGCAGAGCAGAAAGTTTCTCCCCTGTTTCATATCTTTCAAGAAAAGATTTATATATGATTAGGCCTATGGTTTTTGCTTACGAAACAGATATTACACGAGTTGCAAACAAGGAAAATGTGCCTATCATAAAAAGTTTGTGTCCTGCTGACGAAAAGACAAACAGAGAGGATACTAAAAATCTTCTTCGTGACCTTGAAAAACGATATCCTGCTTTAAGACAGAAGATTATCGGTGGTATGCAACGCGGTAATATCAGCGGTTGGGGAATAAATGAAGTAAAAAGTAATAGTGAAAAGTGAAGAAGTTTCTTTGACAATACATATTATATGTGATAAAATTAAATAGTTATTTTTGAAAGAAGGTTTTGTTATGACACAGTTCAACAGAGAAGCAATAAAAAAAGAAGCTCGACAGTTTATTGATACAGACCGTAAATGGCTCACTATGGGTCTTGCTTGTCTTCCGATTGAACTTATTGTGACAGCTCTCAGCAGTGGTAGTCAGGTTGCACAGCGTTTTTCACAAGATGACGGAGCATATTTCAGAGTATCCTTTGGCGGTGGTTTTCTTGCATGGTTACTGATTCCGTTTACCGTTGCAATTGCCGGATATTTTCTTAATTATCTTCGTGGTGCTAATCCGCATTGGAAAAGCCTTTATCACGAAGGTATTGACAGATACGGTAAATATATTACGGTTGGTATTATTACTGAAATTATTATTTTACTTTGGACATTGTTACTCATTATTCCAGGTATTATAAAAACATATGAATATTATTTTGTTAATCACATTATCCATGATAATCCTAATTTAGACCACAAACAAGCAAGAGATTTAAGTAAAAGAATGACTGACGGTTTTAAATCCGATTTATTTGTTTTGGATTTATCATTTTTCTTCTGGTATCTGCTTGTTGCTTTGACATTCGGCATTGCGTCAGTTTATGTTTCTCCATACACAAACTGTACAAAAGCAATGTACTATGAAAACCTTAAACACAATGCACTTGTTAACGGACTTGCAAGGCCTGATGAATTTGGCATATATCCTGTACCACAGGCAAGTTTTGATAACAATTCACCTTTTGTAAATGACAACAACACTGTTGAACCTGTTGTTGAAGAAACAAATTTCGACAACGATATAAATGAATAAATTATAACCCTTGGAGGCATTAGATATGAAATATGTTGTAGTTTTGTATGATGGAATGGCTGACTATCCTGTTCCACAGTTTGACGGCAAGACACCAATGATGCTTGCTAAAAAGCCTAATTTTGACTCTCTTGCAAAAAAAGGTACAGTAGGTCTTGTAAAGACTGTTCCTGACGGAATGAAGCCAGGTAGTGACGTTGCAAATATGAGCGTTATGGGTTTTGACCCATCAATTTATTACACAGGCAGAAGCCCTCTTGAGGCTGCAAGTATCGGTGTTGACCTTAAAGATACTGATGTTACTCTTCGTTGTAATGTTGTTACTCTTTCTGACGAAGAAAATTATGCTGATAAGACTATGGTTGACTATTGTGCAGACGATATTTCTACTGAAGAAGCAGAAAAGATTATTGCAACTGTACAAGAGCATTTCGGAAACGATATTTATAAATTCTATAGTGGTGTAAGCTACCGTCATTGTCTTGTATGGGACAAGGGTACAACTGACCTTGGTAATATGACTCCACCACACGATATTTCGGGCAGAGTTGTCAAAGAATACCTTTCAACAAGTGAAAATGCAGCTGACCTTATCAGAATGATGAAAGAAAGCTACGATTTACTTAAGGACCATCCTGTTAATATTGAAAGAATCAAGAACGGTAAGCGTCCTGCTAACTCAATCTGGCTTTGGGGTGAAGGCAAAAAACCTGCACTCTCACCATTTGAAGAACTTTATGGCATCAAGGGTGCTGTAATTTCAGCCGTTGACCTTCTTAAGGGTATCGGTAAATGCGCTAAAATGGAAACACCTGATGTAGAAGGTGCAACAGGATACATTGACACTAACTTTGTAGGCAAGGCTGAAGCTGCTGTTGAAGCACTTAAAAATGGTTGTGATTATGCATACATTCATATTGAAGCTCCTGACGAATGCGGTCACAGAAGAGAGCCTGAAAACAAGGTTCGTGCTATTGAAATTATTGATAAACAGGTATTGCCTATTCTCTTTGAAGGTCTTAAGGACTATGATGATTACAAGATTATGATTCTTCCTGACCATCCGACACCTATTGTTACTGCAACTCACGCTTCTGACCCTGTTCCATTTATGATTTATCATAAGAACAATGAAGTAAATGGTGTTGACACTATCAACGAAGAAACTGCAAAGGCAACAGGTCTTTTCGTTGAAAGTGGTGTCCAGCTTATGAAGAAATTTTTGGAGGACTAATACAAATGAGTTATAACAGAGATACAATTTGCGTTCAGGGTGCTTACAGGCCAAAGAACGGTGAACCACGAGTACTTCCTATTGTACAGAGTACAACATTCAAATATGACACAAGTGAAGCTATGGCTAAGCTTTTCGACCTTGAGCCTGGTTATATGTACACTCGTCTTGCTAACCCTACAAGTGATGCAGTAGCACAGAAAATCACAATGCTCGAGGGTGGTGTTGCAGGTGTTCTCACATCATCAGGACAGGCTGCTAACTTTTTCTCACTCATTAACATTATGGGTGCCGGAGACCATTTCGTAAGTGCTGCAACAATTTACGGTGGTACATTCAACCTTTTCAATGTTACAATGAGAAAGCTCGGCATTGAGGTTACATTTGTTGACCCGAATGCAAGTGAAGAAGAAATTCAGGCTGCTTTCAAGCCTAACACAAAGGCTCTTTTCGGTGAAACTATTGCAAACCCATCACTTGATATTCTCGATATTGAAAAGTTTGCAAAGATTGCTCACGCTAACGGTGTTCCACTTATTATCGATAACACATTCCCAACACCAATCAACTGTCGTCCATTTGAATTCGGTGCTGACATTGTTACACATTCAACAACAAAGTATATGGAAGGTCATGCTAACATTATCGGTGGTGCAGTTATCGACAGCGGTAACTTTGATTGGGAACAGAATGACAAATTCCCTGGACTTACACAGCCTGATGAAAGCTATCACGGTGCTGTTTATACAAAGGATTTCGGCAAAGCAGGTTATGTTACAAAAATCGTTGCACAGCTTCTTCGTGACTACGGTTCAACTCCTGCTCCACAGAACTCATACTACCTTAACTTAGGTCTTGAAACACTTCACCTTCGTATGGAAAGACATTGCTCTAATGCTCTTGCAGTTGCAAAGTATCTTGAAGGCAATGACAAGATTTCCTGGGTTAACTACCCTGCTCTTCCTGGCAACAAGTATTATGACCTTGTTCAGAAATATATGCCAAACGGCACTTGTGGTGTTGTTTCATTCGGTGTCAAGGGTGGCAGAGATGCTGCTGAAAAGTTTATGAACTCACTTAAGCTTGCAGCAGTTGTTACTCATGTTGCAGATGCAAGAACTTGTGTGCTTCACCCTGCTTCATCAACTCACAGACAGTTAAGTGACCAGGAACTTATTGAATGTGGTGTATCACCTGACCTTATCAGATTCTCAGTTGGTATTGAAAATGTCAACGATATCATTGCTGATATTGAACAGGCACTTGCTAATATATAAATGCAAAATTAAAGGGACGATAACTCGTCCCTTATTTTTATTGTGAAACAACAAGGTTCCGGGGTACCCAACCGCATTTTTAATGCATTGATGGGTCGGGTTCTTATTCTTCTACAAAGTACCAATCAGCTGGATTTCTTATAATATCATTCTCATCAATAAAAATATCAATAAAATCTTCATCGTCTATTGTAACAATATGTTTGACATCATCATAAATATAAGCATATTTTTCCGCAACAATTTCTGCACCAAAGAAAATATTTATATTTTTTCCACTTTCACCCGTAGAATATAAACCAATTTCTGAAATTTTCGCACTCGTTCCACCAACAAAATTCATTCTGCTGTTAAACAATTCATTTTCTTCAAAAAACAGCATATGTGCTTTTTCATTATCATGATAGAGATATGCTATATAATCGCCTTTCACAGCAAATTTGCTGCATGAATATTGAAATATGTTTTCAACATTCAACTTGTCACGAAACATAGCTTTAATAGCGTAATCATCATTGACTGATATTGAATTTGTATATTGATAAATAGGATATGACGCGAAAATCCCAATCAACAAAACCAAAGTAAGAATAATTATAAGTAAAATTTTAGATTTTGATTTTTTTAATGATTTTACAATTATTTCATTTGATGCAGTTGAGATTTCTTCTTGATTAATTTTTTCACCATTAAGTATTTCTGCAACGGACACATTCAGTATTTCAGCAAGAGGCATAAGTAACGATACATCCGGTGAGCTTCTGCCCGTTTCCCATTTTGAAACAGCTTTATCGGTAATATTAAGTTTTTCAGCTAAATCTTTTTGGTTGTATCCAAGTTCTTTTCTTCGTTCCGCTATAAATCTGCCTGTCTTGTTATTATCCATAATTATTACCTCCTTGACATAAAGATAACATAATTTTTGAGAAAAGTCACCCTACCGTCGGTAGAATCGTGAAAAATGTTCAAAATATAATTTATTGTACAAAAAAACGGAGTCAAATTACGACTCCGTTCTACTATGTTTTTATTTTTAGAAATTAAACTGTTCGAATATTGAAACATATTCAGGGAATAATGGTGTGAATTTAAGGATAATGAGTGCAACGCTTGCACCTACGATAAAACCACCGATAACTTCAGGCAAGGTATGCCCCTCAACCTTTTTGAGTTTTTTAAGATTCTTACCAAGAACTGCTTCACGGACAAGCTTGAATTCATCAGTAAGTTTTCCCATTGGAAGTCTTACTTTAATGGCATCAAACATTGTAATAAACGCGAATACACCTGCTACTGCGAAGATATTTGAATTCCAACCCTCGAGAGCACCGATGCAAGTGCAAAGTGAAATAACTGTTGCAGTATGTGAACTTGGCATACCACCAAGCTTAAAAAGTGTTTCGATTGTAACTTTTTTTGCTTCTTCGCCATTCTTTTTATCGATAAAATATTTTACTGTATTGATGATTACTTTCATTAACTGTGCCACGAACCATGCACAAAGACAAACTAAAAAAATTCTCATATTTTCTCCTTTTTGATTTTCTTTTACATAATTTTACAATATAAATTAATAAAAAGCAAGTGAATGTTACAATATATATATTTCTTTTTGGCAAAATAGTCAAATAAAGGTATTTTTTTTAGTGCAACAATACAAAATTCAATATTTGGTGCTATTTCTATTTGAAAATTACTGTATATAGTGGTATGATTGATTTGACAAAATTGTTATCGGAGGATGTTAAAAATGGCAAAAAACAAAAAGAATGCTATTCCTGAAACAGGCATTTACGACGCTAAACAATTAGGCGTTCCAAAGATGGTTGTATTAGGATTCCAGCATATGTTCGCAATGTTCGGTGCAACTGTTCTTGTTCCACTTCTTACAGGTCTTGATGTTGCAACAACACTTCTTATGGCGGGTCTTGGAACTTTACTTTTCCATGTAATTACAAAATTTAAGGTTCCTGCTTTCCTTGGTTCTTCATTCGCATTCCTTGGTGGTTATGCTGCTGTTGCACCAAAACTTGGTGAAGACGGCACAATTCCTAATAAAGAGCTTCTTCCTTATGCTTGTCTTGGCGTTGCTTGTGCAGGTCTTGTTTACCTTGTACTTGCAGGTATCATCAAGCTTGTTGGCATTAAGAAAGTTATGAAGTTCTTCCCACCAGTTGTTACAGGCCCTATCATTATTGCTATTGGTCTTGGACTTTCAGGTTCAGCTGTAAGTAACTGTGCTACTAACTGGCCACTTGCTCTTATTGCTCTTGCAATTGTTGTTGTATTCAACATTTGGGGTAAAGGTATGGCAAAGATTATTCCTATCCTTTTAGGTGTTGTTGGCGCTTATATCGTTGCTATTCTTGTTGGTAACGTTGGTGGTGTTGAAGGTTGGGCTATCGACTTCACAGCAGTTAAGGAAGCTGCTTGGATTGGTCTTCCAATTCATAAGGAAGCTACTATCCTTGGTGTTGACTGGTCACAGAAGAGCCTTATCATCAGCTCAATTATCGGTATTATGCCAATTGCTCTTGCTACAATGATGGAACACATCGGTGACGTTTCTGCTATTGGTGCTACTGTTGGCAAGAATTATATTAAAGACCCTGGTCTTCACAGAACACTTACAGGTGACGGTCTTGCAACAACAATTGCATCACTTCTTGGTGCTCCTGCTAACACAACATATGGTGAAAATACAGGTGTTCTTGCACTTTCAAAGGTTTATGACCCTAAGGTTATCAGACTTGCTGCTGTTTTCGCAGTTGTACTTTCATTCTCACCTAAGTTTGCTGCAGTAATCAACTCACTTCCTACTGCAATTATCGGTGGTATTTCATTCGTTCTTTACGGTATGATTTCTGCTATCGGTGTTCGTAATGTTGTTGAATCAAAAGTTGACTTTACAAAGAGCAGAAACCTTATTGTTGCTGCTATTATTCTTGTTAGTGCACTTGGCCTTTCAGGTGGCGTTACATTCGCAATTGGTAGTGTTACTATTAACCTTTCCGCACTTGCAGTTGCTTCTATTGCAGGTATTGTTCTTAATGCAATTCTCCCTGGTAAAGATTATGAATTCACAGAGGAAGAACCAAAAGACACAGGCGTAAATTTTGCAGCAGGACAGAATTCAAAACGCCTTGAAAAAGAAGATAAATAATTTTTAAACGCATAATTTATCCCCACAGAATAACCTGTGGGGATATTTTTTTGACAAATTGGAGTTTAGCGGGGAATGCAGAATGCAGAATTCAGAATGTCGGGTCTGCGACGCATTTATAACGCCTCCCTCGTCAGAGGGAGCCAAAAAAGGGATATCAAACTCACCGACAAATTATAATTTGAATGATTATATTGAAAATGGGTCGTCGAGGTGCGGGTCTCCGGTGGAGACCTCTGCGAAGCAGAAGCACCGACCGAACCGGCAGGTGAGACCCGTCGACCCCTACATAAAATTATCACGATAAATTAAAATTTGTATAGTTGTTATATTTGTCGATTTGTGATAGAATAAATATGGTGACAATTATGATTAAAAACGACAAAACAAAAGGAATTATATATATTATCATTTCTGCCTTTTTCTTTGCCCTTATGGGGCTTTTTGTGAAGTTATCGGGAGATTTGCCAATAATTCAGAAAAGCTTTTTCAGGAATGCTGTAGCGATGATTTTCGCTTTTGTGTTGATTACAAAAAACAAGGAATGGGCATTACCAAAGGGCAAAAATGTGGGATTCTTACTTATTCGTGCCATTGCAGGTACAGGCGGTATTCTTTGCAATTTTTATGCTTTAAGCAATATGAATCTTGCTGATGCCTCTATGCTTAACAAACTATCCCCTTTCTTTGCAGTTATCTTCTCATTATTCATACTTAAAGAGAAAGCGAATTTCAAGCAAATTCTTGCAGTTGTAATGGCTTTTATAGGCGCTTTATTTGTTATGAAACCATCTTTCTCATTTGAAGGTTTTCCTGCTTTTATGGGATTTATAGGTGGTTTGGGTGCAGGTCTTGCTTATGCTTGTGTAAGAAAACTTACTCATAATGGGTTTAAAGGAAATCTGATTATTTTCTATTTCTCGGCATTTTCATGTGTTGTGACTCTTCCTTGGTTGATACTTGACTTTACACCAATGTCAGCAAAGCAATGGTTGTTTTTAATTCTTGCAGGACTTAGTGCAAGCGGTGGTCAGTTCTTTATTACAACTGCATATTCAAAAGCACCTGCCAAAGAAATATCAGTATATGACTATTCACAGATAATTTTTACAACACTTTTAAGCTTTGTTGTATTCGGTGATTTGCCTGATACATTGAGTTTTATCGGATACGGTATTATTATTCTGGCAGCGGTATTCAACGCTTGGAATTCACTTAAGAAAAAGGCTTAACATTGACTTTTACAAAGTATTAGAATATAATATATCCAGTTTTAAAACAGAGGTTATTCGATGGAAACAAAAAAGCAAAAAATAAATCTTATTGAGATTTATCCTATTATAAAAGAAAAAATTGATAATGGTGGCACTGTGCAATTGCCTATTACAGGTAAGAGTATGCGTCCTTTACTTGTATGGGGACGAGATACCGTTGAAATCGTGAAATGTGATAATCCTAAAAAGGGTGATATAATCTTTTATCTTCGTGATAACGGTCAATTTGTACTTCACCGTATAATCGGTACTGATGAAAACGGATATATCCTTTGTGGTGATAATCAATGGATTAAGGAATATGGCATAAAAGACCATAATATCATTGCTGTTGTAAGGTCAATCACACGAAAAGGCAAGATTTTTGAAGTTACAAATATTCCATATCGAATTTACAGTAGCGTTTGGATGGCTATGATGCCTGTCAGAAATCCTATCCTTCGTTTCACAAGAAAAGTAAAGCCTGTATTAAAGAAAATCATTATTAAGCTTGGTTTAGGTAAAATCTTTTTTAGGCTTGGATTATTCAATAAAATTTAAAGGGACTCATCGGAGTCCCTTTTTCATATCTTAATCTTCTGTTTTTCTCCAGACCATTTTGTTGACTACACCAGTATAAGACTGAATAAGCTTTACAACTTTATTTGAAACATTTTCGTCAACATAGTCAGGTACAGGAATACCTAAATCATTATTTTCATTCATCATAACCGCTGTATCAACTGCCTGAAGAAGTGATTTTTCACTGATTCCTGCAAGTACAAAGCAAGCCTTGTCAAGGGCTTCAGGGCGTTCAGTTGATGTACGGATACAAACTGCAGGGAATGGTTTACCAACGGATGTAAAGAATGAGCTTTCTTCAGGTAATGTGCCACTATCGGACACTACTGCATAAGCATTCATCTGTAAGCAGTTATAGTCGTGGAAACCAAGTGGCTCGTGCTGAATAACACGACTATCGAGTTTAAATCCGCTCTGTTCAAGTCGTTTTCTACTTCTTGGATGGCAGGAATAAAGAATCGGCATATCGTATTTTTCTGCCATTTTATTAATAGCATTGAAAAGTGATAAGAAATTCTTTTCTGTGTCGATATTTTCTTCTCGGTGAGCAGAAAGAAGAATATATTTTCCTTTTTCTAAACCTAATTTTGAGTGAATATCAGATTTTTCGATATCCTGAAGGTTATTACGAAGTACTTCTGCCATTGGTGAGCCTGTCACATACACTCTTTCTTTTGGAAGACCACATTCGTGAAGATATTTTCTTGCGTGTTCAGAATATGCAAGGTTCACATCAGAAATAATGTCAACAATTCTTCTGTTTGTTTCTTCAGGAAGACATTCATCCTTACAACGATTACCTGCTTCCATATGGAAAATAGGAATATGAAGTCTTTTTGCAGAAATTGCTGAAAGGCAAGAATTTGTATCACCTAATATAAGCATTGCATCTGGATTGATTTCCGCCATAAGCTTATATGAACAGTTAATAATGTTACCAACAGTTGCACCAAGGTCGTCACCTACTGCATCCATATAAACCTCAGGGTCAGAAAGCTTCAAATCCTTGAAGAATACACCATTAAGGTTATAGTCGTAATTTTGACCCGTATGAGCAAGAATACAGTCAAAATACTCACGGCATTTATTTATAACAGCAGCAAGTCGGATGATTTCGGGTCTTGTACCAACTATAATCAAAAGCTTTAATTTTCCATTGTCTTTGAATTTGATATCTGAATAATCAAGTTTCATATATTAAACCTCCATAAAGAAAGTGTCTGGCTTTTCAGGGTCAAAACACTCATTACACCACATAAAGGTGACCATATCTGTATCACCTAAATTTTCTATATTATGAGTGTAACCTGTTGGAATATCAACTACTTCAAGCTTTTCACCTGAAACGAAATATTCAACCACTTCATCCTCATCAATTTTACGAAATCGGATTACACCTTTTCCTGAAACCACAAGGAATTTTTCATTTTTTGTATGGTGCCAATGCTGACCTTTTGTAATTCCTGGTTTTGAAATATTTACAGAAAACTGACCATTATTAACAGTTCTTAAAATCTCTGTAAATGAGCCTCTGTCATCAACATTCATTTTTAAGGGATATGAAAACTTATCCTTTGGAAGATACGAAAGATATGTACTGTAAAGTTTCTTTTCAAAACTATTTTCTGTCATATCGGGAAGTTGATTGTTTTCACGACTTTCCTTAAATGAATATATCAAGTCAACTATTTCACCAAGTGTGATTTTATGTTCAACAGGAACCTTGCAGAATTTTCCGTCTTTTGTTTCCTCGCCACACATAGCCCTGATAATCTCATCAACAACATCATCAATATACACAAGTGTCATTCCGTGATTTCTGTTATTTACCTGAATTGGCAAATCGTTTGCAATATTATAGCAAAATGTTGCCACGGCACTGTTGTAATTTGGTTTGCACCATTTACCGAAAACATTAGGAAAACGATAAACAAGGACTTTTGTTCCTGTTTCTTCTGAATAGTTAAAGAAAAGGTCCTCCCCTGCTCTTTTGCTTTGGCCATAGGGATTATCAAGAATTGCCTGAATTGAAGATGACAATAAAACAGGACAAGTATTATTATACTTTTTCAGGGTTTTAAGAAGTTCTTCGGCAAAACCAAAATTACCTTCCATAAACTCATTAGTATTCTGTGGACGATTGACACCTGCAAGGTTTACAACAAAATCGCAATCCTTACAATATTCATCAAAAAGTGATTTGTCTGTATCAACATCAAATTCACAGATTTGAAGGTCCTGTGATAATTTGGTAGTTCTGTTTCTACCTTCTTTAATTGTATTCAAAGTTGCAACAAGGTTTTTACCAACAAAGCCTTTTGCACCTGTAACCAGAATTTTCATATCAAGTCCTCAATTATTTATTCCAATTTGCAAGCTCGTTCTGAATATATGTAAGAGATAAAAGTTTTTCTTTAACCTGTTCAACACTCCACAAGTCAGTATTATTTGAATTAAACTCAGTAAGTGTATTTCTATCCTTGTTGCCTTCGTTGAAATATTTATCGTAGTTAAGCCCACGCTTATCAGCAGGTACACGATAGAAATTACCCATATCAATGGCACCTGAGCACTCTTCATTTGTAAGAAGTGTTTCATACATCTTTTCACCGTGACGGATACCAATTACTTTAATTTCAGTTTCAGGTGCAAAAAGTTCTTTTACAGCTTGTGCAAGAACTTCAATTGTACAAGCAGGTGCTTTCTGAACAAGAATATCACCGCTTTCACCGTTCTCAAATGCAAAAAGAACAAGGTCAACTGCTTCTTCAAGACTCATTACAAAACGAGTCATTGAAGGTTCTGTAATTGTAATTGGTTTACCCTCACGAATCTGTTCAATCCAGAGTGGTACTACTGAACCACGAGAACAAAGCACATTTCCGTAACGAGTACAACAGATTTTTGTCTTTTCAGGACTTACTGTTCGTGACTTTGCTACAACTACTTTTTCCATCATAGCCTTTGATGTACCCATAGCATTTACAGGGTATGCAGCCTTATCTGTTGAAAGACAAATTACACACTCAACACCTTTGTCAATAGCTGCTGTAAGTACATTATCTGTACCAAGAACATTAGTTTTTACTGCTTCAACAGGGAAAAATTCACAGGATGGTACCTGCTTCAATGCTGCTGCGTGGAAAATGTAGTTTACACCGTGCATAGCATTTTTAACAGACTGCAAATCCCTTACATCACCGATATAAAATTTAAGCTTATCAGCAACTTCAGGATATTTCTGCTGAAATTCGTGACGCATATCATCCTGCTTTTTCTCGTCACGTGAGAAAACACGGATTTCACCGATATCTGTTTCTAAAAATCTTTTGAGAACTGTATTACCAAATGAACCTGTACCACCGGTAATAAGTAATGTTTTGTTTGTAAAAAGTGACATAGCGCACTCTCCTATTTGCCTTTTATAATTTTATAAGCAATTGTTTTTAATGTTGTTTTTGGTATTGCATATTTTTTTAATATATAATCAATACCTTTTTCTTTATATATCTTCCAGAAATTGTCATAGTCTTCTGGTTTTTCTACTGGTTTTTTCAGCTGTGGCTGTTTTGCATTTTCAATGTTTGCTTCGACTGAATTACCATTAAGTGAACTGAATAATTCCATACCCTTTTGTGAATTGACAAGAACCATTGATACACCTAATTCATCTTCAAAATCAGGGTTTTCCTTTTCAATTCCCCAGAAATCGGATATGGTTAAGTCACCTACTCTGTCCTGTAATGTAAATTTACAGTTAAAACAAGCATCACAGGTGATATTATTACTGTAATACAAATTCATAAAGGCTGAAACATTTTTATTGCGTATAATTCCAGCTTTATCAGTTTGCGCTGAGCTTGAATCCCCTCTCCAAGATAAGCTTTTATTTCTAAAATAATATTTTTTTATTTTATCTTTTTCTGTATTACCAAGCCAGTCAATATAATCCCTAAACACCTTCGGTGACGGAACACCATGACAAATTATATCACACAAATAAAGGTTTTGTACATTAAGATTTCTTTTTGTTACATAGTTTTTAACTGATGCTACCTGACACGGTGTACCTGTAAACAAAACGGAAATACCACTTTCAAGGTCATTTTTCAGATTTTCGAAAACGCCTGACATATCACTTTGGATATATTTTGTGCCTTGAAGTTTTTCAATATCTTCAACCTTATTTATCCTGATATGTTTAAGATTAAAATTATTATCAAGCGATGCACCGTAAACAGCACCACCGTCATTAATGATTTTTTCTGCAAGTGCAGATGCAACACCACCTGATGTGGAATTTTTTCTTATCCTATCCTCTGCCTTAAAGGCAAAAACTTTTTCAGGATTGTTTTTTTGTGGAACATTTATGGTTGGACAAACCTTTTGACACATACCACAATCAACACATTTACCAGTATTTATATAGCTTTTGATAAAACCGCCATAATTTTTTGTAAGGCTGATTGCATCAAGCTTACATACTGTCTTACACGCTCCACAACCAACACAATTTTCTGTTAATGATTTCTTTTGGTCGCTCAACGCAGAAAGTAAAAACTGTTTTGATGACTCTATGTAATCATTAAGATTCGCATCTACTTTTTCATAATTAATTGGCAAAAACTCTTCTATTTTTTCTTCAATAATCCGATTTTCAAGACCAGCCTTGCTTAATATATTTGTTATACGACTTCCTCGTGCTTTATTATCAAACACATAAAAATTCTTGTTAAATATTATTGAAAATGCCGTACCATGAAATGAATTTGTGATTACATATTCTGCATCTTTTATTGCACCCAGAAATTCTTCAGGCGTTGCTGCAGAAAGTTGAATGTGTTTTTCATGATGCTTTTTGTTCTGACAAATTTCAACTAATGTCAAGCCGTTCTTGTTTGCGTAATCCTTTGCCACAGACAACATTTCAGGATTATTAACCACACTATACAACAACAAATACGGCTTTTTCACCTTAATTGGTTTTGCAATCTTTTCGTATTCTTCTTTTCTTAACAGAAATACAGGGTCACATACACCAACAACATTTTTACCTGATATATTCTTAATGTACTCGATAGATTTTTCTTCTCGTACCGATACATAATCCATATTTTTTATCAATTCAGCAGCTTGTTGTTCATCATTCTCATTATATTTTTCTCTGCCAAGACTTGCAGCATATGAAATCTTGTTATTGACACCTAGAATATCACCAAAATACAATGGCTTTATTCCACATGTAATACTCGGATTCCATATCTGGTCACTACCACAGACAACATCAGTATATTGACCATTAGCTATGTCTTCAAAATTTGTGTATTTACGAGACAATCTGCAATATTTTTTTCTAAAAGAATAAAATCCTTTAAGCTTCTTATTTTTTTCAGGTGCAGATAAAGTTAAAGCGGTAATAAGTTTAAAATTGTGAGGTAATGATTTTGATTTACCACAATCATATGAAAGCTTAAGCCAACTGAACAAATAATTATCTTTATCTATTTCCTTTGGATAATAGTCAATAATTTCAGCATTATATCCTGCATTATTTATAAATTTACAGCTTGCAAAGGCTTGCAAATTAGCACCATAATTAACATTTCTGTGTACAGTTATAATACCAACTTTTTTATTGTTCATTTACTTATTCACCGCCTGTTTGTTTCATAGTTGCAAAAAGATTCATTATCTTCTTTCTATATACTACCACTAAAATCATGATTACAACTAAAAGTGCTATTTTCATAATCAGATTATTCCAAAAAACTAATCCGTAAATCATAAGCACTGTAAAGCCAGCAAAAATAATCAACAAATATTTTAAATTGATTATCTCATTAAGATTTTTTTCATATTTCTTTACAGCAAAATATGTCAGGAAGAATTTGATAAAGTTTGTAATAAGAGTTGCATATCCAACGGCAACATATCCAGATAATTTTATACCAGCAAAATTGAGAACAATATTTATGACTGCAATTATCATAGTAATTGTACTCATTTCCTTTGTTTTTTCGTGGTAAAACATAATGTTACCAACAAGTCCTGTCACAAAAGATATTTGAACACTGAACGCCAATGGAGCTACAAACCACACTGCATCCATATATTCTTCTGTTGCAAAAATTAAAATTCCTTCTCTTGCAAAAAGCACAAGCATTTCACACACAACAGCAACAAGTGCACTACATCCCAACACAACAGTATTCAATTTTTTCACTGTTCCATTTTTTATTGATTGTAATGTATATGGAATTAATGAACTGTTTATAGATTGTGTTATTATACTGACAACGCCTGTAATACTGTGAGCAATACTATAAAGACCTGCTGATGCAGAGCCTATGAAATAGTCAAGCATCAATTTATCCGATGAATTCAGTATAACCTGTGACAAATAATATGGAAGTAGCGGAACATTGAATTTAAGCGCATATTTCCAATATTCTTTATGATAAAGCTTTTTACCCTTATAGACAAGCATAATCATAATCGCTATGCCTACAATAATACCCCATAAGCCTGAACCGATAACCTTTGCATAAGCTTTGTTATCTTCCACAAGTCTTACTGCAATTATGGCAACCACAGGACTTAAAATCGCATTTGTGAATGTATATGCAATTACTTTTTTATAATCATATGTATATCTTTTACGCATCAACCAAAAGGTTGTTGAAACATTGGTAAAAGTCTGTATCCACATAAACACAAGATAGCCTATGCTCAAACCAAATAATTGCGGAAAAATAGCATTGATACCAATACATACAACATACACAAGAATTGACGATAATGCAGAAAGACCAATCAATGATGATGTTAGTGTTTCAATATCTTTTTCGTATTTGGTCATTGCAACATTATATACTCCACCTGCAAGTGAAAGTGTTGCAAAAATGCTTATAACTCCTTCCCATGTTACAAACACGCTTGAAATACCATAATCTGCCACATCAAGCAAACGGGTAAAAATAGGTGTTGTTATAAATGAAATACCTTTAAGTGCAACATTAGACACCACAAACCAGAAAGATGCTTTTGCTGCCGGTGACATATTATTCAGTTTTGTTAAAAATAATTTAACCTTGTCCATTTAAAAACGTCTTTTCCAATTTATTTATTGTTGTTTGTTTATCAACATAATTAAGTGCCTGTGTATTGCCTAAATTTTCCAAAATTTCAGGATTATCAAGAAGATATTTAACAGCATTGTATATACTTTCTTTGTTTCGTTCAATAATTAAACCATTTTCGTTATCTGAAACCATTTCTAAAAAACTGCCGATTCTTGAACATACAACAGGTTTCTTTAAATATTTCTCTTCATATACAACCATACCAAGACCCTCATAGCTTGATGGTTGAACACAAATATCTGCACTATTTATATAAGTATATGGATTTGATTTATTACCAAGTAAAATAAAATTTTCTTTTAACCCATACTGTTTTATAAGTTCTTCAAGGGCTTCTCTCTGCGGCCCTTCACCACAGATATACCATTTTATATTGTAACCCTCATCAACGAGTCTTTTACAAGGCTCAACACAAAGGCGAAATCCTTTAAGTTCCACAAGTCTTCCGACAGACAAAATACATTTTGCATTTTTATCCATTTCATTCGGCTCGTCTGCAAGGCGGTCAATACTGTCAAAATCAAATAATGATGGTAAAGTAAACACCTTTATTTTATCTTTAAACTGTGGATAAAGTTCTTCTAACGATTTTCTTGAATTTTGAGATACGGTACAAATATTGTCTGCACGCTCAAAAGCCATCGTATCAAGTTTACTATTAGAGTTTATTTCCTTAATATCTGTATGTATCCAAATATTTTTAACATTTGCTTTTACACAATCAACAACATAATATCCTGCTGTTTCCTCTGCAAAACCAATTGCAACATCATATTGCTTATCGATTTTCAGCATTGTTTTCTTCTGAAAATACCAATCAAAAACCCAATTATAATTTATTCCCAATCGTGCTTTTATAAATCTGATTATTCTATAAAAAACCAAATCAAATCTTTTTTGACTAATCAGTGCTTTCAATGACTGAAATACCGATTGGTTAAATACGGTACTGTAATACGGAGAATCTGGTAAAAGATTCACATTGCTGTTGAGTTGTGGGACTAAATCTCTGCCATCGTTAAAAAGGTACACATCAACATTGTATTTTGTGTAATCTATGTTATTGCATAAATCTATCAGTGTTTTTTCAAGACCACCTGTTGAAAGGCTATCTAAAACAATCAAAATATCTTTCATATAACACCTATTTGCATTTATATTTTAGATTATAATATATTCTGAAAAGTCCATATAAATTGTATGTAACTATTACAAACATTTTTTTATCTATGGGAATAACAGGTACAAAATACTTTTTCAGTTTTTTCACCGTTTTAATGCATTGTTTTATGTCCTTCTTATATTTTTTATCATTGGTACGACAAAAAATATTCAACATTGAAAGATTTGCCTTGATAACCATATTGTTTGCTTCTGCTTGAAATTCAGGAAAATACTTATTTACCATTTCTTGCTTTCGATTTGCAAAATACAATATATCAAGAAATTTATCTGAAAACGGAGCATGTGATGCACTGTCAGGATTATTCCGATAATGATATATATATACATTTCTTAAAACGAAAACCGGTTTTTTTAGACAACAGCAAAAAACGAAGAAGCTATCTTCGTGAATTTTTCTTCCAACTTCAAAACGAATATCCTCAAGAAATTCTTTTTTATATAATTTTCTGCAAGAAGAATACAAAGCACCATTATCCAAAAGAGATTTCTTTACTGAATCACTGTCTCGCCATATTACATGCTTACTTTTTTCCAATGCCTCTATCGCATCAGAATATTTTGTTTTTCCATGAGCACACGAAATGTCTGCATTATAAAAAACAGCATCGTGAAAAAGAACTTCAAGAGCATAAGGCATAATATAATCATCCGAATCAACAAATGTGATATATTTACCCTGAGCATTGTCAATGCCTAAATTTCTTGCAGCACTTACACCACGATTCTCCTGATGAAAAACTTTTACCCTGATATCCTTTTTAGCATATTCATCGCATATTGCACCGCTGTTATCAGGTGAACCATCGTCAACTAAGATTAATTCTATATCTGTGAGCGTTTGATTTAAAATACTTTCAATACACTCACATAAATATTGTTCAGCATTATACACTGGTACAATTACTGATATACAAGGTGTTGACATAAGATTTTCTTCCCTTCAGATAATCATTCTTTTGCTATAGAACAAGGACCGCTTTCGTATTCAGGTAAATTATGTTTTTCAAGAATAGCTTGACTGATATTAATTATTCTTTTTGCACCCTCTGTACCATTCCATTTTTCGGTCATCGATTTATTTGCATTTATACCAATTTCTCGTCTTAATTCTTTATTTTTAGCCAAATTCAATACGCAATTAACAAATTCATTTTTATCAGGATGGTGATATACAAAACCATTAACACCATTTTCTATTAAGACTTTGCTTGAACCTGCCAAATCACTCGCAACAACCGCACAACCGCCAACCATCGCCTCGTTCACAACTGCGCCCCAGCCTTCTCGTCTATCTGAGGTGAAAAGGGATATATCTGCATTATCCATATATTGCTGAACCTGTGCAGTTGGCATACTGCCAAGAATTTTTACACAGTCATTCAAATCGTTACTGTCGATAAATTCTTGCATCTGCTCATTCATTGGGCCCATACCGATAAAATTTAATTGAAATTTTATTTTTTCCTGTTTCAATTTTTTAGCAGCCTCTAACGCAAAGTCAGGGTGTTTTAGTTCCACAAAACGACCTGTCCACAAGATATTTATAACCTCATTATTATAATCTCGTGTCAATTCCTTAACGGCTGAAAAATATCCCCAACGCAAAAGTTTATTTTGGTTCATCCCTATAAGTCTGAAATCTCTTGCGGCATAGTATCCTGTACATAAAATAAAATAGTTACTGTTATTTCTGTGTCTTGTATATCTTTTGTACAATTCTATGGCATTTTTGGGTTTAAATAATGATATAACGCCTTTTTTAAGAAATCTTTCAGTAAACTGGAATGTGAGTTTATTATTTTTCAATCTGTACTCTACAAAATCATAGGGTGCAGCACCGATAATTACAACATCAGCATTATCACAAAGTTCTTGTGCCATTTGCATTTTATCATCATTTTCCCATGCATTTAAAGCATAAGAACAAACCTTACTGTAATCTGTAAAGCCTAATTTTATCATTGATTCCGGCATAGGAACAGTGGAAATAAATGTATAATCCGAGCCAAGTTGTTTATATAATTCCTCACAAAAAGGAAGATGATAATGGTCAAATGTGCTTGTAATAAAAACTACTTTCATTTTTATATCCTCTATTTGCAATAAGATAAATATGTAGTATAAAGTTTTTCGTCAATCTTCTCTTCAAATTCTGGTGCAACACCTTTTTTTACGCAGTTGCTTATGTATGTTAATTTATAGGCAAGATTGCCTAACGAAATGCTGTAAACCTTATCTTTTTCAAGACGGAAAATACCATCATTACAAGGTTGCACTTCACCTTCTATTTGTGCAACAAAAGAATTTACAACATCGTCTATATAATAAAAATTCATTATAATGTCAGGATTGCTGATTGTAAGCTCAATATCATTAACCAAATTGTAACAAAATGTTGCAACAACAGAATGGTGATTAGGAGTAGCCCATCTGCCAAAAGTATTGGTAAGGCGATATATTATGACACGATTACCTGTTTCCTTACCATATTCAATCAGGGCTTTTTCTGCTGCAATTTTGCTCTCACCATATTTAGTACCATTATCAGCCTGAATTGAAGATGTATATAAAACAGGACATGTGTTATTATATTTTTTAAGTAAATCCAATAATCCACGGAAGAATTTATGATTTACCTTATCAAATTCATCCTCTGTTTTAGGTCTGTGGACAGCTGCAAAATTATATACAAAGTCACAATCCTTTGCAAATTTTTCCAAATCTTCTTCTGGTGTTTCTATATCATAATAATAGATAACAACATCATCAAAAGTTTCATTTAACTTTGCAGTCAGATTTTTACCAATAAACCCACCTGCACCTGTAATTAATATTTTCATAATTATCCTCACATAATATGAATTTTATAATTTATAAATGGAATTATATATATCAAGATACTTATCATAACAAGTATTCTTGTCAAATTTCTTTTGTTTTTCCTTTACATCAAAGTGTAAAGGATTTTCTTTTATTTCATTAATTTTTTGTAATATTGCTTCTGTGTTATTTTCTTCAACAACATAACCACAATCACTATCAACAAGTTCAGGACTGCCACAACAGTCATAAGTGATAACAGGTGTACCACAACAGATGCTTTCCATATTCACCGTAGGAAGTGTATCGGCATGAGTAAGGTTTATGAAAACATCACTTGATGCATATATATCAGCAAGTTCTTGTCTATCATTGATATATCCAATGCAAATAACATTTTCGAATGATTGGAACATAATTTCCTGTTCTTTTGTACAACCTACAATTACAATATCAGCATCAGAGTTCTCGCGTATGATTTTTTCGGTAGTCTCTTTGTTTATATCAAGACACCATTTATTTGCAAAACCTAAAATTGTAAATTTTCTTTTCAGATTATGTTTATCTTTGAAATCACTGTTATGTGGCGTAAAAATACTTGTATCAACACCATTATATATTACATAAATGTCAGCGTTTTTAATAAGTGATTTTTCTGCTTCATTCGCTATCCATTTACTGCATCCGACAAGAGTGAGATTAGGGATTTTATTAAGGTGGTCTGTTTTGTCCTTAAGTACCTTTTGAGTGCAATCAAAAAACAGACTTGGTTGTTCGTTTTTATTCTGTGGACAGTTGCCACAGGTTGATTGCCATTTGTCACATTTAACGGCTGCATAATGAGTACATTTACCTGTAAAAAACCAGCAATCATGCATAGTAATCACAACAGGTATTTTTTTCTTTGCCAAATAATCGCACAGAATATTGAGATTTACATAGTTACTGTGAAGATTGTGAAAATGGACTATATCAGGTGAAATTCTTTTTATGTATCTGATTAATCTTATTGTTGCAAGCTTGCTTGCATATGCTTGTTTACCAAAAATTCTTGAATAAACTGCATGAAATTTATAATCATATATATTGCCGATTTTGTATGAATTTTCAGGCGGATTAACTGCAGTCTGATACGCAACATAGGAGTTGTGACCGTTCTTATTCAAAAGAGATTCAATATCCTTTGCAATAATACCGGTACTTTTATATCCGTAAACCGCATTAATTTGTAAAATTTTCATAATTATATCCCCTATGCATAGAAGAAGAACTGATACCTTGGTTGAAGCATAATGAAATATGCCACAAGGAATGCCGTAACACCCAAATACGCATAAACACGCAAATTTTTATCAATAGCACGTATAAGTTCAGGAACAACAATCATAATAACCAATGAAAAGTATTGCTGAATACGCATAAATGACTGATTCTGATATACAAGAAGTGTTGATATCAATGTGAGAAATATCAGGTTATACATATTTTTCGCATCTTTTCGTTGCTTATTTACCCACGGATATAAACAGAATGTTACAATGCACAACAATATGAGAACGGTAGCATAAGTTTCCGCACCGCCGCCTTCATAATTAATTGTATCATCAGCAAACCCTAACATCGTTGCAATAGGTTCGTATAGTCGTTTACCTAATACAGCAACAACAACAGCTGCAGCAACCATTGCAACGGCATAAATTGTTGTAATATTTATGCTTGCAATAAAATAATACACTATAAAAACAAGTGATGATTTATGAAGCATAAACGCAATAAATGCAACAATTGCAAATTTTACAAATTGTCTTTTTTTCGCATATTCATATCCAAGGAAAAAGATTAATGCTGTTGCAAGCGTCTGTCGATGACCTGTTACGGAATAAAAAGCAAAAAATAATATGGAATAAATAACAAAGCTTATGTCCGGCATTGATGAATATTTATATACCCAACGAACCATAAGACTTGTGAAAACAATAGCAATGAAGAACAACCACATACGATAGTCATCAGAAAACACCTGAAAAACCTTTTGAAGAAGGAAATATCCCGGGTCCTTAACATCAAGGCCATTGAAAAGATAGTTCCAGCAATTTAATATAATGGTCTTCCATGATGTGCTAATTTCTCTTTCAAAAATATCTCTATACTGATATGTATCATTTCCTACTGAATAATCACGCAAGCCTGACAACAGTATCCATTGCGCTGCAACTATTATGCAATATACTTTCTTTTTTTCTTTTGAGGGATTCACATGAGTCAGGAAAAAACCCCAGACTATTATCAATGCAATATTTATTAAATATACTGTCATAGGTTTTTCCTTTCATCATTATTTGTTTACTATAAAATTTAAATCATCTTTAAGCATTTTTTCTATATCTGCTTTGTTATGATATTTTCTACCACATTCATATTCTTTTTTTGCCAATAAATCAAGAATACTATTATTATCAATTGCATTTAAAAGCTTTTCATAAAGTTCGTTTACATTATCAGCAACAATTGCACAATCATTTTTCACCAAATGCTCTATTGATGCAACATTTTTAGGTCCATATGCCAATACAGGTCTTGCAGATTTTAAATAATCAACGATTTTTGTTGAAAATGATTGACGAACCAATAATTTGTTCTTCAAATCCTTGGACTCAACATGAACTAACATATCTGCTTCTTCCTGAATTTTCAATACCTCGTCAGCAGATACACTGCCCATAACAAACGAGGAGTCACCTACATTAAGTGCTTTATTCATTTTGTCATTTATGTTATTGCCTGTATAAATGCGTAATTGAGCCTTGATGCCATTCTTATTTATTTTTTCCAATACCTGTGCAATTTCGGCAAGTGAACGCCAACGATTCATACCGATATTACCTGTATAAACCAATTGTAATGGTTTATTGTATTTATCCTTTATCGGTGCATTGCCGGAAAAATCTGCAAATTTTGTTAAAATTTTACAGTCTTTGTTAAAGGCTTTTTCATAATCAGTTTTTTGGATATCTGAAATGACATAAAACAAATCGGCTTGTTTTACCACTTTTTGCATTGATTTTCTGTTTATAAAATGGTTTATCCAACGCAACGGTGACAACATAAATTGTTTAAGAGAGTAGTTGTTATCCCATGCATATAAAACAAGCTTTCGATTTGCTATTTTAGTTACATGAATAAGCAGTCTGTTCAAAAACGGTGTAGGATTCAAAACAGCAAAAATGATATCAGGATTATATTCTTCCACAAACTGTTTTAGTTCAGGAGATTTCCATCTTCCAATTCTCCACACAAAATCCTGTAACCAGAAAAACAAGGTCCATCTGCATGATTTTATAAAATCAATTATGCCCTGTTCAGTTTTTGTATTCTGTACTACCTGCATTTTGTTTTCTTCTACACACTTAACACGCATACCAACAGGTGTTTTATTTATAAGATTTCTTATAAGCATTTTTTCCGTAATGCAGAATGCTTGTGAAATTTCTTTATCAGGAGCACCAGCTCTTGTATAAACACTTGCAAGTTCAACATCTTCCATATCCTTAAAAAGATTAATAAAAGTATTACCAACACTTATTTCTTTTTTTAATGGTGAAGATGACACAAAAAGTATTTTCAAGAAACTCACTCCTTTTATTATTAAAACAAATATTTTTTATTTGATACTTATCCAATCACCAAGTTCAGTTTCCCAATGTGCGGGTTGATAAAGTCTGAACCCACCTCCATGAAAAAATGTAAATTCTCCAAAATAGATTTTGCCATTAAGTTCATATAAATCAATTCTGACCTGACGCATCCCTTTTGAAAGTTTAGCGGCAATTTCTTTCATTTCCTCGAATCTTTCCGGCTTTGTTATTGGTTTATCCGAGTTGGGATGAACATTATAAAATTCGAGATGATTAAAATTCATATCAAAAAAATCTGTTCTGCAATCACGCTCTCTGTCCGTAGCAACAAACATCACTTTTGGTTCACCGTTAAAACAAAAGAATTTATAATCATCAATTGCTTTTTCAGAATTTTTATCATCAACCATAAGTTGTTCTGCAATTATGTATGGTTTAATTCCTTTATACGGATACTCCCTACCCGCATAAAAGAAATCTCGTTTAAGTCTTTCTGTATAAAAAAGCTTCATTTCTTCATAATCTGCTTTTGTCAATGAGGATTTATTTCTTATTACTTTTGTACTGCCTGAATCGTGGTTACATTTCAATACAAATTTTTCTGGTAAGGAATCAAAATCAATATCACCAAAAGACTCCCACTTACCAAGCAATGGAAAAAGATATTCTTCCCCCAAAACATCCGAAATATATTCACGCACAGCGAGTTTGTCAACAAGTTTTGTGTATTCTGGTCTTCTGTCATTGACTTTAAGCCATTGTAATTTTTCATTAAATCCTTTTGGATTTTTAAAGTTAATAAATTTTCCTGTAGTGGAAAAATAAAATATCTGAAGATAAAGCTTGTCAGGCAAAAAAGACAATGCATACATTATTTTTTCACGAAAATCTCTGCCGAAAACTTTTCGCAAATCTATCATTATAAATTCTCCTTATACCATTCGATGGCAAGTTTTATTCCGTCCTGGAAGCTGTAATCAGGGTCATATCCCAATAATCTCTTTGCTTTTGAGATATCTGCATTACTGTGCTTGATATCACCTTTACGGTCAGGGCCAAAATTAGGCTCAATGTCAACACCTAATGCCTTTGTAAGACCGTAATAAATATCAATAAGATATTCACGACCACCGTATGCTATGTTATACGCTTCACCTGCTGCTTCACTCGGAGCAAGACAAGCTTTAAGGTTTGCTTCAATAACATTATCAATATATGTAAAGTCACGGCTTTGCTTACCATCACCGTTGATTGTTGGTGTTTCACCATTAATAAGTTGCTTTAAAAACTTTGGAATAACAGCTGCATATGCACCATCAGGACTCTGACGACGACCAAAAACATTGAAATATCTCATTCCATATGTATCGAGTCCATATAACTTAGTATAGAGCTTACCCCATTCTTCATCACAACGCTTTGTAAGTGCATAAGGTGAGAGAAGATTGCCCTCTCTGCCCTCATATTTAGGAAGATTTGGCTCGTCACCATAAACAGATGAGCTTGAAGCATAGACAAATTTTTTGACACCATTCTGTCGTGCTGCTTCCATCATATTAAGAGTGCCTTCAATATTATTTTTACAATAGAACAAAGGCATTTCGATTGAACGAGGAACACTTCCCCACGCAGCCTGATTAAGAACGAAATCAACGCCCTCACAAGCCTTCATACAAGTATCAAGGTCTTTGATGTCACCTTTTATAAATGTATAGTTTGGATTATCAAGGAACATATCAATATTCTCTTGCTTACCTGTTGAAAGGTCATCAAGTGCTTTTACCTTATATCCCATATTGAGTATTGCTTCACAAAGGTTTGAGCCGATAAAACCTGCAGCACCTGTTACGAGAAATACTGAATTTTCAGGAAATTTTAAATGTTTGTAACCCATAATTATAATCTCCAGTAATTATATCCTGCTGCTTCGTATTCTTTACGGTCAAGAAGTCCCTTAATATCAGCAAGAACTTTTGTAGAGTTATCCCCTTCTTTGAACATTTTGTTAAAATCAGCCTGTGTAAGAGATTTGAACTCTTCGTGAGCAACTGCAAGAATTACTGCGTCACAATCTGTGATTGTATTCATATCTACAAATTCCATACCGTAAAGGTGCTTTGCTTCGTCAGAATCAGCACAAGGGTCAGCAATTGTTGCAGTAATGCCATACTCTTTAAGCTCGTTATAAATATCAATAATCTTTGTGTTTCGAGTATCAGGACAATTTTCCTTGAATGTAAAACCAAGGATTGCCACTTTTGCTCTCTTAATTGAAACATTTGCTTTAATAAGGTTCTTAACGATACATTCAGCAACATATTTACCCATATCATCATTGATTCGACGACCTGAAAGGATAATCTGGCTGTGATAGCCTAACTGCTCTGCTTTATATGTAAGATAGTATGGGTCAACACCGATACAATGTCCACCAACAAGACCAGGGAAGAACTTAAGGAAGTTCCACTTTGTTCCTGCCGCCTTAAGAACTGACTGTGTATCAATACCCATTTTATTAAAGATAATTGAAAGCTCGTTCATAAATGCTATATTGATATCACGCTGACTGTTTTCAATAACCTTTGCAGCTTCTGCGACTATAATGCTTTCTGCTCTGTGAACACCTGCTTCAACAACAAGTTCATAAACCTTTGCAATTATGTCAAGTGACTCATCATCCATACCTGAAACAATTTTAACGATTGTTTCAAGACGATGAACCTTATCACCCGGATTAATTCTTTCAGGTGAATAACCGATTTTGAAGTCAACACCACATTTAAGTCCTGATTCCTTTTCAAGGATTGGAATACAGATATCTTCTGTAACTCCAGGATATACTGTTGATTCATAAACAACGATTGAACCTTTTGTAAGGTTACGACCAACGATTGTTGATGCATCTTCAACAGGTGTCAAATCAGGTGTATGGTCATCATTTACAGGTGTTGGAACTGCAACAATATGGAACTTTGCTTCACGAAGTTTTGTTTCGTCGGCAGTAAATTCAACTGTACAAGCTTTAATTGCATCATCCCCTACTTCATTTGTTGGGTCAATACCATTTTTATATAACTCGATTTTCTTTGCATTGAGGTCAAAGCCAACAACCTTTACCTTCTTTGAAAAAGCAACTGCGATTGGCATACCAACATAACCAAGACCAACGAGGGAAATTTTTTCTTCGCCATTTACAATTTTTTCATAGAGATTTGAAAACATTAAAATCACGCTTTCTTACTTATTTATTAAATCAAAATATTTTTGAATGACAATTTTTCTGTCAAACTGTTTTTCCATTTTAAGTCGACCTTTTTTACCCATTTCACATTTTTGCTCATAAGATAATGAAAGGAATTTATCCACTGCATTTTTTGTGCTTCCTGCATCCTTTACAGTAAATCCGAAGCCTGTTTCACCTTCGTCAAAGGTTTCTTCACAACCCGGAATACGGGATGCAAGAATTGGTCGTCCTGACGCAGCACCTTCCAAAAGTACATTTGCCATACCTTCGTGATATGAAGGAAGAATAACAGCATATGCATCTTTAAGGAATGGTCTTACATCCTTATGGAAACCCACACAATTTACATTTGAAAGTCCTGAAAATGGATTTTCCGAACCATATTCAACATCACCAACAATGGTAAATCGAACATTTTTATTATCAAGATACTGTTTTGCAACTTCTGAAAGCTCATAAACACCTTTATCCTTGATAATTCTTCCCACAAAGACAATGTTAGTCTTTTCGTCCTGCGGATAATCAAGATACGAAAATTTTTCAATATTTACGCCTGAACCCGGAAGAAGGACTACATTTTCACCAACAATTTTTTTCTTTTTAAAAAATTCAAGATTTGATTTATTCTGAAAGAAAACACATTTTGCTTTTCTGCATCCTACTTTATAGAGCATAAGCATTATTCTCTGTAAAAATCCCTCGTCTTCGATAACACCAAGTCCTGTTACATTTGAAATGTATGGAATATTGAGAAGTCCGCAAGCCATTCCGCCATAAGAATTTGGTTTTACTGTATATGTAAGAACAATATCAGGTTTATGTTCTTTCAACAGTTTTACATAGTTTAAAAACAGTTTAAAATCTTCCAATGGGTTTGTTCCATGCCGGGATGATATTGTTTCAATCACCGTTGCACCAAGGTCAGTTATTTCGTGATTTCGGTCACTTTTAGGAATACTGACATGGACTTCATTACCAGCATCAACCAATGCTTTTACAAGTTCTGTGCGGAACTGAACAACGGTTGTAACATCGTTTGCCAAAATTAAAATCTTTTTCATTTTGTATAATTTTCTTTCACTTTTTCTATAATTGCTTTTGAGTCAATTGAGTATTGCTGTCTTAAATATTTTTGACTACCCACGATACAAGAATATCTGTCGTCAAGTGCAACTCTTACAAGTTTTGCGTTAAGATTACATTCTTCAGCCAATACTTCTGCTACCGCTGAGCCAAAGCCACCACTTAAATTGTGCTCTTCAACAGTAATGATTGTGTCATACTTTGACGCACATTCAAGAATAACATCTCTGTCAATTGGTTTTACAGTTGGGAAAGTATAAACTGTAGGCATAATTCCATCTTCACTGAGAACCTTACAAGCTTCGTCAACTT
>JAZQUC010000050.1:0-9278 GCA_045631075.1 Candidatus Fimenecus sp.
AATTATTATGATAAACGTATTGATAGTTGAAGATGATCCAATGGCAAGAAAACTGTTGGAGATTTTTGTAAGCGAAAGTGATAAATATTCTATTGTTCACACTATTGATAGTGCTGCAATGGCAGAAATTTATTGTTTCAGAAATAACATTGACCTTATTTTAATGGATGTTTGTACTGCAATGGATGCAAATGGTCTGGAGGCAGCAGAAAAAATCAAAAAGTCTTTTCCAAAAATCAAGATTATCATAATAACAAGCCAGCCTGAATGCAGTTTTCTTGACAGAGCAAGGAGTATAGGTGTTGACAGTTTCTGGTATAAGGAGTCATCTGCTGAAAAAATCCTTGCAATTATGGACAGAACTATGGCTGGTGAATCAGTTTATCCTGACACAACACCTGAACTTCGTCTTGGCAACGCTATGAGTGTTGATTTTACGGATAAGGAACTTGAAGTCCTTCGAGAACTGACAGGTGGTGAGCCTGATGCAGTTATTGCTGAAAAATTACATATGTCATTGAGAACAGTTAAGGCTCATATACAGAATATGCGTGACAAAACAGGCTTCAGAAACAGAACAGAACTGGCTGTTCGAGCAAGAGAATGTGGACTTGTAATCAATGACCATAAACCTGAATAAGTTAAGTGACGGTACTTTTAAAGTGCTGTCATTATTTTTGCACTAAAGTACAATGTAATTACCAATATATAGTCTTATAATATAATTGATGAAATATATTGGAGGTAATACTATGGGATTATTTGATACATTAAAAAGACAAGCAGAGCAAGCTGCTCGTTCTGCAACAGCACAGGCAGGACAGAATCTTGTGCAAGGTGTGAAAAACGCAGCATCAAATATGGGTAATAAAACATATAATGTGACTCTTTCACAGATGCCTGTAAATCTTGCTCAGTTACAAGCAATGCCGGAGGCTGACCTTAAATCACCTGAAAAAACAGCAGCACTTGTTATTGCTGCATTGTGTATTTATCCTATTGATAAAGAGGCTTCTTGTGAAATGCTTGAGTTTTTGCATGGTCCTAAAGGTTTAAGTGGAATGGACCGACAGTTCCTTGCTGACCGTTTTCGTGATAAGGATTATGTTCCACGTTCATATTTTAAAGGCGCAACACCTGAAAACAACTATGAGCCAACAGAACCATTCACCTTGACATTCTTTGAGAATCCATACAGCCGTGATAATTTCAATGAAGGTTATCTCACATTACATATCAAGTCAAACGGTGCTGATTCTGCACGACAGATAAGACTTCGTACAAAGCCATCAACAGGACAATGGTTCCTCTGGGAACAATTCTTACTTTCAGATGTAAGAGTTCCTGTAAGTGCAGACCCTTGGGCATAAATAATGAGTAATTAATGAATAAAGTCGATTATTATCAATCGGCTTTATTTTTTTGCACTAAAGTACAATGTAATTTACGAGAATTGTCGTTATAATTATCATTGTATAGGTATAACTATGTACTTTTACACGAAAAGTCCAAAAGAGAAAGAAGGTGAGCGAATGAGAAAAATTCCCGATGAATTTCAGCGGGATGATGTGAATGGTGAGCATTTAATCAATGATGAATTTTCTTTTCTGAATGAAACAGAAGAATATGATGAACGTTTCTTTCATAGGGACGAGTATAACCGTGATTGTTACATAGGACTGAGCAATGAAAAATTTGATGAAATGTCAAACGAAGCAGAATCGGTTGTTAAAAATTTCAGACCTAAGCCGTCAATTCTTGTCAAAGCCTTTGACAGTCTGCGTACTTTGGCATTCGTTTTGGCTTTTGGTACAGTTGTATTGGCTGGTCCAATTATAGATGGCGACATCCCTTTGCTTGATAATCAGAATGAGCATCAGGAGGATGATGTTCCTGTTGTATCTGTTGACCATAGTCATATCGCTTCTGATAATTGGGACATTATCTCTGAATCAACTTGCTCAACTTCTGGCAAAAAGGTGCTTTTATGTGCTGAATGTAATGAAGTAATGTACACAGAAACTATACCTGTTACGGAACATGTTTCAGGTAATTGGATTACAGAAAAACAAGCAAATTGCTCTGAAAAAGGTATAGAATCTAAATTCTGTACTTTCTGTAATGAAAAAATTGAGTCAAGAGAAACTCCACTTGGAACTCATATTTTAAGTAATATGATTACAGATGTGGATAGCACTTGTACAAAAATCGGCTCAGGACATAAAGAATGTGTAATATGTAAAACGGTATTAGAAAAAGGTTCAATATCGTTAAAGGAACATAAAGAACTTGTTGTTGACGGAAAATCTGCTACTTGTAGCGAAAACGGATATACCGAGTCAAGCAAATGTTCCGAATGTAACAAAACGTTAAAGGAAAGACAAGAGATTCCTGCAACAAATCAGCATTCAACTATAACAGTTAATGGTGTTGATGCTACTTGTACTGAATCTGGTTACACAAGTTCAAGTTATTGTTCTGATTGTAATAAGGTACTGGCAGAAAAAACGGAAATTCCAGCAACTGGACACAAAGAAATTACAACAGCAGGCAAAGAACCAACTTGTGCAGAATCAGGCTATACAGAATCAAGTAAGTGTTCAGAATGTGGTGAACAGATTAAATCAAGTACCTCAATTCCTGCAAAAGGACACAAAGAAATTACAACAGCAGGCAAAGAACCAACTTGTACAGAATCTGGTTACACCGAGTCAAGCAACTGTTCAGAGTGTGGTGAGCAGATTAAGTCAAGCACAACAATCCCTGCAACAGGTCATAGTGTAGTCGTAACTGAAGGTAAAGAACCAACGTGTACAGAAGATGGTTATGCCGAGTCAGGATACTGTTCTGAATGTGGCGAGGTTATCACCGAACCGACAGTAATCCCTGCAACTGGTCATAAAGAAGTCGTAACAGCAGGAAAAGAACCAACTTGTACAGAGTCAGGCTATACTGAATCAAGTAGGTGTTCAAAGTGTGGTGAACAGATTAAATCAAGTACTTTAATTCCTGCAACTGGTCATAAAGAAGTCGTAACAGAAGGCAAAGAACCTACTTGTACAGAGTCAGGCTATACTGAGTCAAGCAAGTGTTCAGAGTGTGGTGAACAGATTAAGACAAGCACCTCAATCCCTGCAACTGGTCATAGTGTAGTTGTTACTGAAGGCAAAGAGCCGACTTGTACCGAAGATGGTTATGCAGAATCAGGATACTGTTCTGTATGTGGTGAGATTATTACTGAATCAACAGTGCTTCCTGCTAAAGGTCATATCGAGGTTATTACTGAAGGCAAGAATGCGACCTGTACTGAAAGTGGTTTCACGAAATCAAGTTATTGTTCTGTATGCAATGAAATTATTAGAGAATCAGAAATAATTCCAGCAACAGGTCATACAGAAGTTATTGACAATGCAGTTGAGCCGACTTGTACAGAGAATGGTTTAACAGAAGGTAGTCATTGTTCAGTATGTGGTGAAATAATTGTGGCACAGGAAGTTGTTTCGGCAACAGGTCACGAAGAGCGTGTTCTTATAGAAGGTAAAGAACCAACCTGTACGGAAGATGGATACACAGAATCATACATTTGTGGAGTTTGTAACGAAGTTATTGTTGAATCCGAAATAATATCTGCAACAGGACATACAGAGATAATTATAATAGAAGGACAAGCACCGACTTGTACAGAAGATGGCTTTACTGAATCACAGATTTGTGGAATATGTGACGAAATACTTGTTGAATCAGAAGTAATTCCTGCAACAGGTCACAACGAAGTGACAAATGGGGGCAAGGATGCAACTTGTACAGAAGACGGTTACACGTCAAGTGTACATTGTGAAGTCTGTGGTGAATGGATTGTTCAGGAAACACTTATTCCTGCAACTGGACATACAGAGGTTATTGATAATGCAGTTGAGCCTACTTGTACAGAAGATGGTTTAACAGAAGGTAACCATTGTTCAGTATGTGGTGAAATAATTGTTGCACAAGAAGTTATACCTGCAACCGCTCACAAGAACATTGTAAAAGAAGCGGGTGTTCAACCAACTTGTACTGCAGATGGTTACACCGATTATGCATATTGTGCTGATTGTGGAACAGAAACTGTTACAAGAGAAATAATTCCGGCAACAGGACATACAGAGATAATCATAATCGAAGGACAAGCACCGACTTGTACAGAAGACGGTTTCACAGAGTCACAGATTTGTGTAATATGTGAAGAAGTACTTGTTGAATCAGAAGTTGTTCCTACAACCGGTCACAATTATGGTGATTGGGAAACATTAGAAGAAGCAACATGTGAATCTGCAGGTTTCAGAAGACGCCTTTGTACAGAATGTGACGAGGGTATTGAAGAAGAGGAAATTTCTGCAATAGGTCATATTGAGGTGACTGCAGAAGGTTACGATGCAACATGTACTGACCCGGGACTCTCAACAGGTGTGTATTGTGATGTCTGTGGTGAATGGATGGTTCAACAATTGATAATTGAACCAACAGGTCACACCGAAGTCATTGATAATGCGGTTGAACCAACTTGTACTGAAGACGGTTTAACAGAAGGTAGTCATTGTTCAGTTTGCGGTGAGATTATCGTTGCTCAAGAAGTAATTCCAACAAATGGTCATGGTGAGCCAGTTCTTGTTGAAGGTAAGGAACCGACTTGTACGGAAGATGGATATACAGATTCGTATTTCTGTGGCATTTGTAATGATGTTCTTGTTGAACCGGAAACAATTCCTGCTACAGGACACAGCGAAGACCTTTCATACATTGAAGGTGTGCCTCCGACTTGTACTGATGCTGGACGCACAGAAGAAGGATATTGCACAATCTGTGGTGAATTAGTCATTGAATCAGAACCAATCCCAGCAACAGGACATACAGAGATTATAATTGTTGAAGGACAAGCACCAACATGTACGGAAGATGGTTTTACAGAATCCGAAGTTTGTGGAATGTGTGGCGAAACAATTGTAGAATCTCAAGTTCTTCCTGCAACAGGTCATAACGAAGTAACTGCAGAAGGCCACGAAGCAACCTGTACAGATGAAGGACTTTCAACAGGTGTGTATTGTGATGTCTGTGGTGAATGGATTGTACAACAATTGATAACTGAACCGACAGGTCACAGTTGGGTTCAAAAACCGAATATGCCATACGAAGAATATGAATGTGAACACTGTGGTGAAGTGTCACGAACACCATATTAATGACAAAAGTTTGAAAGGAAGTAATTATATGAACAAAAAATCAGAAAAAAACAGTGTAGGAGTATTTATGCTTTTGCTCGTGCTCTTAGCTGTGATTATAGGACTGTTTAACATTTCTAAATTAACTTTTGTTCCTGAGAATATAAAAGAAACAGTTAATGGATTTGTAGAAAAGTTCTTTTCTAATTCGGTAGTTGCAAGCATTACTGCTGAAGCAGTAGGAGCAGCGGTGTTAACAATCCTTGCAACTTTTGTCATTGCGGGAATTGTAAAATTTATTGTGAGTAAAATCAAATACAAAAAGCATCGTGCAGAAACATTACATCAGCTTGTGGGTAAATTTCTTGTTTATGGAATTTATATTCTCGGAATTATTATTGCATTGGGTTGCCTTGGCGTAAATACAACTGCAATTCTTGTTTCAGCAGGTGTTCTCGGAATTATTGTAGGCTTTGGTGCCCAGTCACTTATCGAGGATGTGATTACAGGTCTTTTCATCATTCTTGAAGGTGAATTCGGGATTGGTGATATTATCACAATTGATGGCTTCCGTGGTGAAGTAAAATCAATTGGTTTGCGTACAGTAAGTATTGAAGACCTTGGTGGTAATGTGCGTATTATCAACAATAGTGAAATCAGTTCGCTTGTTAACCTTTCTGATAATACATCAGTGGCAGTTGTTAATGTGCCTGTAAGCTACGATGATTCGCTTGAAGTTGCAGAAGGTGCAGTAAAAGAAGCATTGTCAGAACTCCCATTTGAATATCCAAAAATATTCAAGGAAGCACCTGTTTACAGAGGTGTGGATGTTCTCGCAGAAACACATATTGAACTTATGGTTGTTGCTAATGTTGCTGAAGAAAATATTTATGACGCACGCAGAATTATGCAACGTGAAATCAAATATTCGTGCGAAAAGGCAAAACTTACAACACCTTGTAAAGAGTAATCTCTTATCTAATTATAATTGAATAATTGAAAAAAGCGTTGCAAGAGGGAGTGGCGATTTCCCAAATGCAACGCTTAATTCTTATAAATGGCTTAAATGCTATATAAAACAACGATACCACTATTGACCTGAATTGTATCAATAGTGGTATCTGATTTAGCATCAATGGCAATAACTGATATCTTTCGTAATTTTTAATTCAGTTATTTTATATTTGATGACTCTGCCTTTTTTTCTCGGAAAGAGCATCCGTAATATTTGCGTAAAAGCCTTTGAGTTTGTCTTTCGCAAACACCGATTAAATTAGAAAGCTCTGAAAGTGTTAGAGAACCATTATCGTTTATAAAGGCATGTTCAATTGTTATAAAACGTCTATCATTTAAGTTATCTTTGCTATCCGGAAAAGATGCCAAAGATGGCATATAAAGTCGTGTAATTTTAAGAAGTAATAATTGTAACATTGAACTTATTGCATTTGTATATCCAAATAGTTCATTTTCTTTTTCATTTAAAATCTCTTCAAAAATTACTTGAAATTCTTTATGTTTTGAAAAATAAAAATGTGTTGACAGAAAAGACGAAACAAGTGCATCATTGGTTTTCTTTTCCGATGCCTGAAGGTAAATAAATATTTCCGTCAAAGGGTTTTGTGGATTGGTTGACTGTTGATGATATATATTAGGACCTGTAACAAAAAAGTCACCTTTTGAAAGAGCGTACACCTTGCTGTCAGTGTTAAGTGTACCTTCTCCATCGATGATATAGTGCAGTTCATAACTGCTTTTTGCGTGGCTGTGACCTGCCATGTCATTTTTAAAAATGCCTTTATCTAATTGAATCAAGGTAAAATCAAAGTCATTCCACTTGAATGTAATCATAATTATCACCAACTACATTATACAACAAATACGACATTTTGCAAATACTTATGTCGCATAAAAAGACCCCAAGGTAAAAGTGTGTCTTTACCCTGGGGTTTATTGATTAGAAATGAATTTTAATAGAATAACTTTGAATATGTATCGAAGTTGTCAATAACACCTGCATTTTTAATTATAGATTTTATCTTAAAATTACGTTTAGCATCTATATACATTGTTTTGTGCTGATAGTCATTATGTCCAACACGGTTCATTCCAACTCCACAGGCATTTTCAAGCACATTGTTCTTTACTGTATATCCTTCGGTCTGTTCATCCATATATATGCCACTTGTACCGTAGTCTGCCCATTCAGGTAAAACAATATCATGAATGTAATTGCCACTCATTTCAGAGTTTGGCTGTTTTGAAAGAGTGTAAATACCACCGGCATCACAGAGAATTTGACTTGTGTGATGGATTTCATTGTTTAATATTCGATTATCTCTCATTGCATTGTCAGCATTTGACCAGCCGAAACCAACTGATATGCCTGTATAAGGTGCATACGCTACCTCATTGTTTGCAATAAGAATATTTCTTGGATAACCTGCACAAATGCCAACAGAACTTTCATAATCAGTACCTATGTGTAAAACGCGATTGTTTACGATTCTGTCATCAGTACAAATATCAGATTCGTCTTCAGGGTTATATACAACGTGGATATCTGTATTTTCATCAACGACGAATTTGCCTATCATAATTCCGTTTCCACTGATGTTCTGAATAAGGTTGTCTTGTATCAGAGAATTTTTCGTGCCGAAGTGCAAGTCAATTCCTGCAGCACCCATATTTTCCACAGTACAGTTTTTCATTGTGAAGTTTTCAGTATTGGCAACATATATGGAAGCAGATGGTCTTAAAACACCCATATCATTAGTTTTGAAAATACAGTAGTTTGCAAACATACCTGCTTGTACATCAACGAGACCTTTTTCACTTGGTAAGTTCCAAGTGCTGTATTGGAAAGTTATTCCCTCAAAAGACAGATTTTTGATTTTACTGTTATCTGTTGAATTTACTGTAACAAGATTTTCAAGCCTTGGGGCAACTACGCATACAGAATTCATATCCATATTTTCAGGTGATTTAAAGTAAACTGTGTTTGTGCTTTCATCCAAATACCACTCTTTATCGGTGTCAATCAGTTCGTAGGCATTTTCAATATAGTAAACAAAGTCGTGAGTGCTCATATGAGAATAACCGTCTATATTTGGATGCATTCGGTTAAAAATTAAAGAACTTTCGTTATCCTGAATTCTAATAGATGTTATGTTACCCTCAGTAACAGCAGACTTAACTCGAAGCACATTTTTAACCCATGCTGTTAAAATATGAAGTTCAACTTTTGTAAGGTTGTTGAAATTCTGAAACTCATCGTCATTTAGATATATTTCACCGTATGCTGCAGGAACTAATGAATCTTCACCACCGTAGTTTAAGTTTTCAGGAATAAGATTTCCGTTTTCGTCAAAGCGTGAAGCACCAACTATTCTTGTTGAAAAATCCGTGTTGCTTCTTGCTCTTGTCATCTTTTCGCCATCTACATATAACTGACGGAATGTAAAGCCCTCAGGAACTTTTGCAGAATAAATATTTTTTTCTGCATCAAACAAAGTGAAATTTTCAATTTCCTGACCACCACTGATAACAGCATTACCATCTGCAATATATTTAATAGAATATCCATTTGTTGCACTATCTCTTTCGTCAAATACAAGAGGATTTTCCAAAACATATGTACCATCTGTAATGTGAACGATAATATCTCCAGACATATTTCCATTTGTTTTTCTGACTTCTTGCTGTGCTTTTTCGATAGTCAAAAAAGGATTGTCGTGGCTTCCTATATTTTCATCACTTCCAGTTGTGCTGACATATAACTCTGTCATAACTTTTTCAGGAATTATAGTATTTCCGATAAATGATGTGACTGATAGACAAAGAGCAACAAGAGTTGCAAGGATAGTTTTAATAGCATAAAGCATAGTTTTCTTCCTTTCTGTATGTATATGAAAATAATACTTCTATTTATAAGCTTATATTATCATACTTTTATATTCGGAAACACGACATTTTGTTAGATAAATATGTCGTATTTATTAATCTTAGTTTATGTTATTATTAAATTAGTAGATACAACATTAGGGAAGGGAGAAAGACAGTGATAAAATTTATAGTTAAAATCAG
>JAZQUC010000051.1:0-30404 GCA_045631075.1 Candidatus Fimenecus sp.
ATGCTTACTTATTGAATTTGATTTCATAATTATCCCTCTTTCTTTTTTATATCATCTGTTTCAGGGCATCGGAATAACAGGTGTGCCGCTTCAATGCCCTGAAGCAGTTTTTTTACTTGAATTTACGCAACAAAATCACGAAGATCCTTGCTGCAATGAGCACGAAGCTTTCTGATTGCCTTGGATTCGATTTGTCTGACGCGCTCACGGGTTATGCCCATCTGTTCACCAACGGCCTCAAGAGTTAAGGGCATATTGTCCTCAACACCGTATCTCAGGTTGATAACCTTCTGTTCACGAGGAGTAAGCTCCTCACGGATTGCTCTCGCCATACGGATTTTCAGGTCATCCATTGCAGCACTTTCAAAGGGTGAAATGTTTTCATCATCGGAAATGAAATCCTTGAGAGTGCTTTCTTCCTCCTCACCGATTGGTGTTTCGAGTGAAATCAGGTTCTGGCCTGCCTTGAGAACAACCTTAACCTCATCAGGCTTCATGTTGACCTCTTCTGCAATTTGCTCGATACTCGGCTCCTTACCGATTGCGTTGCTGAGATGTGCAATGGCACGCTTGATTCTGCCGACCTTTTCGTGCATATGCACAGGAAGTCTGATTCCTCGCGCCTTTTCCGCAATACCTCTTGTAATTGCCTGCTTAATCCACCATGTAGCATATGTGGAAAATCTGTATCCCTTTTTGTAATCGAACTTATCAACAGCCTTGATAAGTCCCATATTACCCTCCTGAATAAGGTCAAGAAGCTCCATCTCACGACCTGTGTAGCGCTTTGCAATGCTCACCACAAGACGAAGGTTGGCATTTATGAGCTTTTCCTTGGCTTTTTTGTCGCCATCCTCACGGATACGTATAGCAAGCTCCACCTCCTGCTCCTGAGTGAGAAGCGGAATACTGCCGATAAGCTTAAGGTATGCTCTGATATGGTCGTCAATCTCTGACACATCCACAGTGGTTTCAATACTCTTGGCATCCTTTTCGATGCCTTCGTAGTCATCCACGATCTCGATCTGATTCTCCTCCACAAGAGAGTAGAATTCGTCAATATCCTCGTCAGTAATTGTGCTTGCAGCAATTATACTGTCGATTTCCTGAGACTTAATTTTTCCGCCATTCTTTGTTGCCTTTACGATCAATGCCTTTAATTCTTTTTTCATAATTCTTTCTCCTTCACACTTTTTATAAATCATCAGAAAATCTTACTTAAAAGACCTTCATTTGTTATTTGAACCCTTATTGTCAGGCTCGGACTTACCATTTTCATTTGGTTGTTTCTTCTTACGAAGTACGATAATCTTCTTTCCTGGCTTACGCATAGCATAAGAATGACACGACTCTCTAATGGACAGCACCATTTTTTCATCGACTTCTGTTTTAATTTTTATGTCCTCCTTGCTTACTCTTTTTATCTGAGAAAAACCCACCTTTTCACAAGGCTTTTCACTTGCCTTTTCTTCCCTTAGGAAGCATTTGACAACATTCTGACTCTCCCAACCCGGTAAAATTATGTCGGAACGAGTTTTTTTGCGCTTTTTACTCATATGAACGCTCCTTCCATCAACTGAGTAATGCGGAATAATCTGGGAAGTAGTGACAAGAATCGTCTTGTCTTTGTGACAACATAACCTGAATCTGCGCAATCATCACTCGGTCATCGTTAAGGCTATCAAAATTTGAATAATCCTTGATTACAGTTTCAAAATCACCTACGCGTCTGAGCAAATCGGCGCGGACAAGATAAAAGCCCTCACCGATAGGTTCTTCCTCGCACAAAATATTAAACACCTCAAGGGCTTTTTTTCGCAAGACTATGGAAAGCTCTTTTCTCTTATGGTTATCACATACCCAGGCACCAAACAGAAAGGCATAAAAAGCACCATAAAAATTGTCGTTTTTAAGCTTGATGAGAGCATATTTATAATACTTCTCTGCCGTGTTTTCATTCTCAAAACTAATGCCTTCACAGGTCATATATTCTTCTGAGCTTATTATCTCAGCTGCGTTTTCAGGTGTTTTATCATCTTCCTCAAACACATAGCCACAGCTTGTGCAAGAATGCAGGCTACTGTGCAAGCTCGCACAATCAATACTGTTTGAACGAAGGTCAAAGGTGTAACGAGGCTCCACATAGCCTTTTGTTGTTGCAAACGTCTGGATCTCAGTTCCGCACAATGGGCAGATTGCATTTTTAAGATATGGTCTTTGTCCTGACATAATTTTTACCTCTCTTTTAATAAATTTTAGAATGGAAAACACTCTCTATAGTCTATTGAAATGTGGTTTTTACGACACCACGCACAAAAGGCACTATAAATTTTAGTGTCTTCGCTTATCTCCACGTTGTTTTTTATATATGCTTGCTCAACAACAGATTCATCCATATTCACCTCAACTGCTGCCACGTTTTTACCGTGTTTCTGGATGCCGAAGATAGGATTGTCGAAACTGGTTGTACCAAGACAGTTATTCAGCTCATTTCCTGCCTTTACAAACTGACTGTTGGTTTTCAGCCATACAAATTTATAGCCGTCAACCACCTGCTCTTTTAACTCCGAAAGCTTCGGATGGATAGGAATACTTACAAACTCCTTATCTATATAAGAATCCGTAATAAGCTTACCGTAGCCGTCGAAAAGACTTCCTTTAATGTTACCCCATCTCTTTTGTTCATCCTTCTTTTTCTTCTCTGAAAAAGAAAGATAAAAAACAGCATAACGGACAGCTACATCTCTGTAAAACCTAAGTAATTTAAGAAGCTCAATAGGAGATTTCACTTTTGAAAAGTCAGAATAGAACTCTATAACACCAGGGTTTGTGCGAAGCAGAACAAGTGTTGAAACTGCAACAGAAGAAACTGCGAATCTTATGAAAAGGTCATAGTTTTCACCAAGAAGCTTCCACATAATTTTCAACTCGTCAGCAAAGAAGAAAAGATATGTATTTGTATACATCAAGGTCTTTACTGATTTTGCCTTAGGAAGTCCTGAGTGTTCCATTATACCAATGCAATTTACAGAGTTGTGTAATTTCTTTCTCATAGGCTTAAAGCAGCTATGTGGAGTCAATTCACCGAATTCACAAGGAATGTTGTAGTAGAAATCCTTCTGTGTGTAGCCAACATATGATGTAAGCAACGCCAAGCGATACAAGTCAAGCTCTTCACTCTTAAAGGGCACTGGAATACCCCATATATTATTGAAACACTTTCGGATTTCCTTTTTCGCATAAATGTTAGTGTTAATAATGCTTGTGAGCTTGCTGAGACTTTTGTCTTTAAAAGCCACATTTGTTACATCTCGCACACAGATAAGCTCACCATTTGTCTTACGAAGCTCATAATATGTCTTACCCTTGCTGATATTGAAGGTTACACTTTCCTCAAGCGGAAGCTCGTGAACATTAATTTCAGGACCCCAGTGAATGTGAAGAATTTCGTGTAATTTTTTAAGTTTTACACTGACCTTTACTCTACCCTTTCCCTCAGTGATTTTAAGCTCACTTGTGCTGTCGAGATTAATTGTCATCTCACCGCATTGAGGACAGTGAAACACACCAAATTCGTCCAACGGCTCGTATAAGTCAAGTGATTTATGCTCGTCTTCAAGTAAGCTTCTCACATCACCGCACCATTCTCTCGCCTTACGACCTGTCATTATTTTAGCAGGCTTTTCTTCGCCGTGAAAATAGGGGTATGCCGGCATGTGATATCCACAGCAGGGGCACACCCATTTGTGACGGGTCATGGTTACAGTGTTGGTGCTTTTTTCGAACACCGCCTTGGTGTATTTGAACTGTTTTTCAGTTGAAAGGAGAACATCACACGCATAAAAAGCATCGTAGGTAGCAGTTTCTTCCAACACACGGAATCCGTCATTTATTGTTAATGTTTTTGTAAGCATAAATGTATCTCCTTTATATTTAAATTAATTCATCGCATCCCTCGTAAAGGATTTTGATGTTATCAGAATAGTTAGCATAGGCATTCATATGAAAATGCCCTGCGTACCACTTTTTGTATGTAACATTTACTCGCACTTCATCAAGGAAGTCGGTAAATGGCTTGTCTTCATCAGTATCCTGTGGTGGAAAATTCATCAAGGTTTTTACTGAAGACGGTAAGGTATGTGTGATTATGTAATCAACACAGTTGTTGTGCTTGGCAAGATTTCGTCTTCCCTCTTCAATTTCCTCTGCGGAGGGAACTTCCTCCTCCCAGAACGATACACCCTTTTCACGGAAAAATCTGTCTGTTGACAAGGCCCCGCCAAAGGTAAACATCTTCTTTCCTTCAATCTCAAATACTTGTCCTCGTTGAAGGTGAAGGACATTATCTCGGATTTTATGGACTTTACCACCATTCCACTCTTCCTCCGGATATTTGTAAATTGCAGGGAAGTTCTCATGGTTGCCATCAACAAAACAGAGGGTATAGGCTTTATATGACAAAACGTCAAGAATTAATTTCTCTGCAAAGTCATTTCTCCAAATAAACCCGATATCTCCAGCAACTATGAGGATATCACCAGCACCTAATTTCATTCGTTCTTCACGGTCAAAAAGTTGCTGTGAGCTGCCGTGCAAATCACCTGTGACATAAATCATATGTTACACCTCTGTATCCTGAGATTTTTCTTCCATCTGTGCAAATTCTTCACGGAAAACATCTCTTGAAATTCTATCTGCCTTCTTGATTGTAAGGTCAAGATTCAATTTTATAAGGTCAAATTCCAAAGGGGTAATGTCACAATGAATAAAGGAATATTTAATCTCTTCATTCTCATAGATGTCCCTGAGTTCAAAATAATCTGCTATTGCAAGATACTTGTAAAAGCATCTGAATACAAGATGAAAGTAAATGCTTTTATGTGTTTTCTTAGCACGTTTAACCAACCAGTTTTTAAAGGTAATCGTGATGTTAACCTTTTTTGCACGAAGCACGATTACCACAACGCACATTACAACCATTGCTAAGAATGTCCAATGGTAACCTGGCTTACCACTTGCTAAGTAATTTTCAATTCCTCGTTCTGCGAAAAAGTAGAAGTCCCAATCACGCCAGCCTATATTCAGATATTTCATTGCCTGATAAAGGTAGTTTTCTGCACCAATACTCACCACAAGTCCTGCGGAAGTCAAAAGTACATATACTGCTTTTGTAAAATATGAACTGAGATATTTCTCAACCACTGAGAAACCGATGATAAACAATAATGCATTAAGACCATAACTGAAATACTCAATGGAAATCCAGTTATTTTCTGTAAATTCAATCAGAAATGGTTCAACGATAATAAGGCCTTTCAGAAAAAACGCAAAGCATACCAACATACAGATTGAAAGTGATTTGAATAATTTAAACATAATGTTTCCCCTTTTCTTTTAATAATTGTTCTCTTGTGATCAGTCCAGATAAAACTGCTTCATATCATCAAGTCGTAATAACATTGGGTCAAGCCCTAATGCACATCCCACATCAATATCCACCCAAGTTTCGGTGACAATGGCCCTTCCCCTACTACTTTCCTTAAGGAAAATCGTAGGTGTGTGACCGAAGATTACCATTTTATCCCTGTAATAGCTAAGGTACATATGGGGACGTACCCAAAGCAAATCGCTTATAGCGTACTCAGATAATGGCTTTTCACTGCGGAAATTACCGAGCCCACCATGAACAAGAACGAACTCCTTGTCATTGACAAAAATATTCTCGTACAACGGAGCATCCCTGAGATATTCAAGTATGTATCTCACTTCACTTGGTCTCATGGCAGATAACGCCTCGTATGTGGGTCTGCCTGAATTTGACATCCAGGTTGCGAAAAGACTTCTGTTTGTTCCCGTAAGGCTTGTTGTGTCACAGTCGGTACCATCGAAAAGAAAGCTTGCACAAGCTAAAAGCATAGCCTCGTGGTTACCGAGAATAAGATGAACGTTTTTATGTGACATTGACCACCTCAACAGCTTAATCGAGTCATTTCCTCTATCAACGATATCACCCAAGATGTATAACGTATCATCCTGAGAAAAGTTGACTTTTTCGAGAAGCATCAAGAACTTTTCCAAAGGATAACCGTGTAAATCCGAAGTTGCGTAGACCATTTTTCAAAACCCCTTTGCAATAAATTTCCTATTTTACTCTCCTACCTTTATACCATATTTTCCCATAAAAAATCCAAGACAAGGGTAGACGCAGTATGACAAGGTGTGACAACTATTTCAGATGTCTTATAAAAACATAAAAAGGCATTACGACTTTTCACAATCGTAACGCCTTTTAAGAATTGCATTATTCAGTAATTATATGAATTACATCCTGGAATTTCGGATTATTGAGTATGATTTTTTCCACGATTTCCTTACCGATATCTGTAACAATGATGTTCATATCAGCAAGCCAATATTTCACATCCTCCTGAGTAAACAAGTCAGGATTTCTGGTATAGTAGTCGCAGAACTTATATATGGTCTGGATATTATCGATATCCTTTGCTACACGACTGTTAATATCGTTTTTAGCTGACCACATCTTCCATAATTGCAGATATTCATCCATACCAACAGCGCTTGGATAAGATCCTGAGAACAATATCTCCTGCATAGCAGCTGTTTCCATTTCTTTATAATGCTCCTTGTTTTGTTCTTTTACAGGACGAGGTATATCACCTGTAATAGTCTCTGCAAGGTCGTGAATCAAGAGCATTTTAATGATAGAATCTTTGCAATATGAATTGTCTTTATCATACTCGTTAGGCAGATAAAACATACCAATCACAACACAGCCAAACATATGCTCGGCTATACTCTCGAATCGGGAAAGCTTTTCGTACTTTTTCCAGCCTGTTCTTTCCACATAGGAAACTTCAACAAGGGTGTTCATAACATCTGAAGGATAGTGAACAGACTTCTGCTTGCTGAACACATCGTGCATCCATTTAAGGTAAGAACACACATCAGGAAGCTCCTGAATTACACTTGCCGAAGTTATAATCCACTGGATATAGCTCTTGACCTTTTCAGTATATGGAGTGATATCAAGAGGCACTACGTCCTCGTGATATTCCATTCTCGCCTGAATAAGGCTGCAGAGAGTCATAACCTCGAGAATAGCAACATAGTTTGTATTCTGTTTTTTACGCTTTTTGTCCAAGGAGACACAAAGAGTTGTAAGTGTAATTTCACCCTTTGTGATATCATCCTGGTAATCAAGAAGCGTGTGAGGAGTTGACAATGATGGCTTATCGCCGTAATATTCCAAATGAAAACCTTTGTTAACCGATGCTGAAATTTCATCAGTCAGCAAAGAGTTCATATAATACACAAATGCATCTTTATCGCTTTCGAGAATAAGACTTACGCAGATTCCTCGAAGCAAGAATGCGGCGTCACGTTTTTCAGTAATGTTATCAAAATTATTAAGAGAATATGCTTCCTTTTCCTTTTGGAAAAACTTCTGGAGAAGTGTCTTTGCTTTCGCTCGTCTTGACGGATTAGTTAATCGGCCAAGCCAGAAGATAAGCTGACTTTTAGCATTGATTGAAAGCTCGTCATAGTGCTCTGCAATAATCATGAACTGATGCTCTACCTTATCATCTCCAGAAAGCATTTTCGCTAAGAAGCGTGTAATACTCTTTGGAAAGACAATACTGAAAATTGACATGCTTTTTTCGTTTTGCTTAAGGTTATTTCCCTTAAGATTGAGTTTGCCTAATTCCTTCGCACAGTATCTTGCAATCAAGTATTCAAGAACACTTCTGTGCATACGGATGAGTCGCCATCTGAGGTCAAAATATGGATTTGTTTCATTACAATCCTCCATCTGACCGAATTCGAACTCATATGCGATATTAGCCGCCTCATCCATCAATTCACCATCTTGAAGATAGTTGATACAAACTGAGAAATAGAGCTTGTTAATATCGGCCTTGCTGCTTACAATCTCGTCAAGATGCTTTGTAAGAATATATACAAGCCAGAATGCGTCGATTGTAAGGAAGCCTAAATGAAGAAGGCTGTTATAAATAATCTCAGCAGTGATTTTCTCAGGAATTTCGATACCGAAAATATCAATACAGTTCTTGATGAATTCGATACTTTCCCCTCGTCTTTCAAGGTTCATTGAACGAAGTCTGAGATAAATACTGTAGTTATTTGAAACAATCGGATTATCTGTATACTGCTGATGTAAATTTTTTGTAAAATCAGTGTTAACACAGACAATTTTCTTAAAACATTTAAGATTCTTGATAAGCTGGTTCATTGAGTAATAAAGAGTCTTATTACGACAGAAGAAATCGTGAATACCGTCAAGAATCAACAATGGAGTTTTATTATATCTGTTTTCGACATAAATTCTTTCTACTTCGTCAATATCCTTTTTAAACGCCTCAAGGAACGCACTTTCGTCAATATTCTCATCCTGCTCAGCCATTCTCTCGTATGATAAAATATCAATATAGAATGGAACAATATTCGGATTACTCTTTGCAATTGCAAGGTAAAGATACTGCATAAGACGATTCTTGTATGCGCCCAAAGGACCCTCTACCTTAAGAATTTCTGCAGACTTATTGTCATTAAGCTCGACAGAAACCATATCAAAAATTTTCTTTAACCAATTACCCTCACAAACGAAAGAATCATCGTCGCGAATGCAAACATTGGCAATTTCACCGTAAAGGAGAGAAAGCTTTGAAATCTCTTCCATAACCTGCTCTTTTGATGCATTAACCAAATTCTTTGCTCCCGCAGAGAAGAATTTTTCAGAGAATGACATTGGCGTGTCCTTAACAGATACCATATCATCAAAATCCATTCTTTTCTTAGGATCTGGATGTGGTTTTCTGTTCTCCTTATCGATTTCCAACAAATCGATGACAAAATTACGGAACATAGTTGCGTTGAAATCAGGACTTGAGCCTGAAATCATATTTTTTCTGGCAACCCATTTTGCAGGAAAAATTTCACATTCATTTAAAATATAGAACAATGAATCTGCAAAGTTCTTTTTATGCTCAATAGTGCCATAAAAATAATCGATAATATTGTCGTAAAAAGTTCCCGGAGTTGTGCGACGAGGCAAGTTACCACGAGTTTTGTCACGGTGCGATCTTTGAATCGATTCACTTGTTGTATCATTGCCATACGCTCGCGCAATATCATCATATGTGTTACCATCATTAAGAAGGATATCAATCATATGTTGGTAGTAGTTCTTTCTCATTCAAAAATCGCTCCTTTCTTATCGAAAAAACATCAGTTTTTTTCGTCAAAACCCCATATTTTCCATTTTGAGGGTGGACTTTATAATTTACCACCTTTTTCCAGAAATTGCAATAGGAAATTTGAAAGTTTTTGCAATTTTAATAAAAAATTTTGGTATTTTTTTATTTTTTATGAAATATACCCTGCTTTTTTGTTGAAAAGTTGATAAAAATCAGAGTGCTTGTTAATTTGTGTCATTCCGTGTCAAATTGAACCACTGTTCCCCAAGGGGGTTCAACATCAGAGTCAATTATGACCCATACAACGGGTATTTCCATGGCATATTTCTCCTCAGGGAACGGTGCATATCCATCAGTTGCGACGACAATTGCAACGGGTAATTCGTCATTTTCTTCTGCTTCTTTAAGCTTATCAAAAATGACCTCAAAGCACGTTCCGCCACCACCGACCGGAATAATTTCATCAAGAGTTTTCACATCATCGAATGGTGTAGGGTCTGAAAGCTCAGTGTCAAAGAAGAAGAGTTTTCCCGTAAGATTGCCAATCTGTTCAATCGCCATTTTCACTTCAAAAAGTGCTTGTTCAAGGCCGATTCTCGTCACTGATCCACTTGTATCCAAAGCAAACCATATATTATCAACCTTTGAGCCGTACACATTTTCGCAAAACGATGGCAAAATGATGTCTGAGCTGTATCTTCTGTCAGGCACAGAGAAAAGATAGTCACTTCTGTCATACTGAATAAAATTATGTAATATTGTTCTCCAGTCAACCTTTGACTTGATCATCACATTACCACGCTCACGTCTGATAAGAACACCTAAGGAGCCTGCACTTGCCTGCGCCTTTTCCAATGAATCACGGATATAGCCATCCCAGGCACTGTCTATAATATCATCAGTCTCAAGCTTGTCCCACTCGTCGTGAGAGTCAAGCAAGCCTTCTCCGTAAAGATTGATAATCTGCTCATCGGTCTTTTCAAGAAGCTGTTTATACACCTCGTCTGCTGTGTAAAGTCTTCCTTCATCACCCTTTGGTGTGCGATGCATAACCTCGTGTCCGTTGACAATCAATTCAGTTAAATCCGATTCTTCAAGCAAAACGGAATTTATCACAATGTCACAAGCTATGTTATACAATCTCGGAAGCTTGCCGACAGCTCTTGTGCAATGCTTTAAAACACAATGGAGAAGCTCGTGAGAAAGAACAAATTCAAGCTCACTGTCGGATAATTTATGTGCAAACTCAGGGTCGAACACAATCTTTTCCATATCTGTATAAGCTGTTCCGCAGTTTTCAAAGCCAAAGCTGAGACGCATAAGAAGTCTGCCATAAAATGGCTTGTGGCTAAGAAGCCTTGCTCGTGCATCCACAAGTCTCATTGCCTCTTGTCTTAATACTGTCTGGTCCATAATATCTCCTTATAATGATACGTGATGAGAGTTAAGCCAATTCTGGAATCCGTAGCACTTCATCATCTTCTTGTTAAGCACTTCCACCATTGACACATCCTTAATAAACACCATTACAAAATCCCTTGGAAAACGCTGAATGTATTTCCACACATTTTCTATTTCAGTTATTGAAATATCCTCGCAATTCTGTTGCATTCTTGCAACGATGCTTGAAATAAGAACATATGTAATATCGTGTGTTTTTGGATATTCCTTGCACTTGCCTGCAAAAATCTTGTTGATATCAGGCATATCAAGTGTGCCTTTACAGAATCTTATAAATTCAGTTGCAATGTCTCTGCCAACGCAGGCTGAAATCATTTCAGCCATACTTTCAGGTGAATCCTTTGTGATTTTCAAGATATTGCTCACAAACTCCCATGAACGAGGAGTACAGTACGCCAGGTCATCTGCTTCAGGCTCAACACAAAGACGACTGTTATCAAGAGCAAGATATGCAATTACCTGCTCAGCAATATCGTGCTGAATTGCCCATTTTCGCCAAGCCATATAGTCGCTCTGAATATTAAAATGCATAAGCCTGTTACAAAGTGCCTTTGGCATTTTATAGCTTACGGACTGGTCAGTAACTCGGTTACCTGCCGCAATAACAATACAGTTGTCAGGCAAATTGTGTTCACCGATTTTTCGGTCAAGGCAAATCTGGTATGCAGCAGCCTGGACTGATTGTGGAGCCGCTGAAAGCTCATCGAGGAAGAGAAGATTTATTGTATCTTCACCCTCGTCCATCTTGAAAATGAAGGGCTTGAGCCAAACAGTAAACTGATGATGCTCGTCAGCCATAGGCACACCTCGAAGGTCAACCGGTGAAAAAAGCAAAAGTCTTACATCAGTTACAACAACCTTTTTGCCGGTCTTTTCCTGAAGCTTATCTGCAAGCTGACGCACACCCTGAGACTTACCTATACCTGCCGCTCCCCACAAGAATGGTGTGGGGAGGCCTTTTAGCTCAATCTGTTGATTAATTGCATTTTCATAAAGCAAAGCAAGTGAATCAACAACCTTATTAACTGTGATGTTAGGAATATTACATTTGAAGTTATCTATAATCATATATTTTCTCCTTAAATTAAGACGCCATTTTCTCCTGATTTGCACTCTCTTCAAGCATAGCATCAATCTGTTCAAGCTTTTTCTTTAATCTGTCAATTTCATCAAGATACCAGTTATCCTGGTCAAGGTCAGACTGTGCTTCTGTAACCTGCTTTTTGATGCTCTCAACAGCCTTGTTATTATTCACAACACGGTCCTTAAGATGCTCCAAAAGATAGTCAATGGTCATACTATAACCTCTTGGCTGTTTATCAAGCTCCATTTCACAGTAATATTCACCACCGTGAGGGCCTCTGATAATAACATATGGATGCTCACGTGTCATATTTGCCGGAAGTAAAACATCAAAGCCCTGATATGTATCAAACAAGCTTTCCTGACTACGGAAGCTGTTTTTATAAAGCATCAACACCAAGGTTGAACCAAAAACAATACGCTGGCCATTTGGTACTGTCTTTTTATTGTCACAATAGTACTGATACTCCAAGCCTGCAACTCTTGCCAATTCCTGATGTTTCTCGATCTTAGCAGGTGCACTTTCTATGATTCCACGAAGCTTTTGAAGCTGCTTTTGTCTTGAACGGCAATCGATTTTTGCATGCTCAAGCTCATTAGCCACCTCAACACGCTTTTTGATAAGTGGATTACCGATAGCAAGAGCTTTTACTTCGGCATATGAAAGTACTGTATCAGCAATATCGTCCATTTCTCGCGCAACACATACACCACTTAAGAATGAAGCAATAAACTTCTGCTTGTTTTCAAGAAGCTGCCATGAATAAGCATCAAAGCTACCTTCAGTAATATATCTGTAGATAAACACCTCTTTACAGGTGTTACCCTTACGGAGAATACGACCTTCTCTCTGCACCATATCTGCAGGTCTCCAAGGCACTGACAAATGATGGAGAGCAATAAGCTTTTCCTGAACATTAACGCCTATACCAAGCTTTGGAGTTGAGCCCACAACAACTTTGATTTTACCCTTGTTCATATCGGCAAAAAGCTTAGTTCTTGCTGCTTCTGTTGTTGCATCGTGAACAAAGGCTATCTTGTCTCTTTCCATACCAAGAGAAACAAGCTCATCTGCAAGACAATCGTACGCATTGAAGCTGGCTTTCGGAGTACCGATATCACTGAAAATAATCTGTGTTGTGCCAGGATATTCCTTGTCGATTCTACAGATGTTACGAGCACAAGCTCTTATTTTTGACTCTGTACTAAAATCAAGCTCACCATCATAATTTGTAAGTCGTACATCAAGAGCAGCCTTTCTTCCGTCTGTTGTTATCTTAAGAAGGTTGTCCTCTTCACGCTTCACTTCACCTTTACGGATTCGGTCTGTACGGACACTTAAGTCAGCAGTATACTCCATCTGTGCCTTATTCTTAGGCACAAGGATATCTTCATATCCGTTAAACTCAGGTAATCCCTCATCATCTTCCTTTATGCGATAGAAATCACATACCTGAGCAAAAAGAGACATCAACTCTCCGAGATTATGGAATGATGTGAATCGAACCATCGTGCGGAGATTCTTACTGTTAGCATCAACGTCACACTCAATCGTGGTTTCCTTATGACCAAAGGTATTTATCCAACGGTCAAAGTTAAGGTCGTGATATTCAAGCACATTAGGTTGAAGATAAAGCTGAAACACATATAAATCCACCTGACTGTTGGTCAGAGGGGTTCCACTCGCAAAGATTAATCGATTACATGAATGACATTTCTCCACCATTTCACGACATTTTTTACTACCACTGCCACTGAAACCGACCACATTATCAGTATTGCTTCTTGTAGGAATGTTCTTGTAATAATGAGCTTCGTCAACTACAAGAGTATCAACACCAAGTTTGTCGAATGTAAGCCATTTGCACTCTTTTTCCTCTTCCATATACTTTTTAAGCTTTCGTTTAAGCTGGTTAATGTTGCATTCAATGAGAGCTTTATCGTAGCTTGTTTTGGCAGTTGTCATTGCTGCCTTAAGCTTATTGATTTCCATAACCATCTTGTTGATATAATACTGCTTACTCATCACTATCATATCGAAGGAACTGTAAGCCATATAAATTGCATCATAATCGTTGTCACGGATTTTCTCAAGCGCACGATTTCTCTTATCAGGTGTGAAATCCTTAGGATACACAACGAGAATGTTATCATCTTTGTAAAGCTTTTTATGCTCACTCACAATTGCCTGTAAAGTGCTGTTGGGCACAGTAATAATAGCTTTGTTTGAACGACCCATTCTCTTTAATTCGTGTACAGAAACGATAATTTCATATGTTTTACCGGCACCAACATCATGAGCTAATAAAACATTATTGTCACTCAAAAGAACTCTTGCAATTGCATCACGCTGATGCTTATACAATTTGATGTTAGGATTCAAATCAGGAAATTTAAGGAATCTGCCATCGAACTTAGGAATGGCATAGCCAACCATTGACTCGTTGTACTTTTCCTCTATTTGCTCCATGCGCTCTTTCTTACTATGCACCCATTCAACAAAAGCATCATTGAGCATTTGTTGCTTACGCTGTGCTTCAAGTGTCTTGTCTCGGTTGAGAATAGCCTCGTATGAGTACTTTGACTTTGAAGAATAATTAGGAATATAATCGTGAACCTTACAAATCTTGCCGTTAAGTGTCTGCTCGATTATTTCGGCAGCAGTCAGATACTGCTTTGAATACGAATAGAAATTCATACGTTCCACTTCACTGACACCATAGGTTGTATTGTTAAGTACAGAATCTCGGTCTGAGCTGTCAACCACAACCTTGTATCTTCCCACATCTCTGTTATATATTACTTCAGGGTATTCGTTAAGACGTAAAAACTGTTTCATAAAAAGTGCTATCATTTCAACAGGAATCCAAGGTGAAGACAAGCCAATGTGAATATCTTCGAAATCAACATGCTCAGGCAACACCTTACGAAGCACCTGAATATTACTTGCAAAGGCACCACGAATCTTCTTATTCATCTTACTTGCAAGCTGTATCTTCTGTTTTACATTACCACTGATGTAATATGGAAGAATTACCCAACCCTTTGTAAGGTCATAAGGCTCACCATCTTCAAAATACGCAGGGTCCTGAAAAATAGCACCCTTAAGCTCATTGATAGCGTCTTCCACAGACATTCCTGCCTGGTCGGCAATATACTCAATGTCTACACAACCGAATTCATTAAGTGAGTTGATAAACACCTCGTCAATCTCTCTTATCTGTCTTGGGCCATCACTGACAGTCTCATCGTCTCCCATCATCATCTGAAATAAATCGAAATAATTATTGTCCATGTTCATATATTTTTCCTCCTAAAAAATTTTTCTCTTTTAAATACAACCATTTCACACACACTTTTTCGCAACGAAATTAAGGGGTACTAAAAACCTTAAAAAAAGCACTAAACAAGTACTGAAAAAGCACTGAAAAACTGCCATAAAAAAGCCATATTTTTTACTGCCTATATTTTGTATCACACGACATTCCGTTTGTAAATATTTGTAAAAAACCAAACAATTACATAACAATATGTTTTCGTACCCAAACTCTGACAAAATCTTCCAAATATTCAAATTTTGATAATTTTCCACCAAAAACCCATTGCCAAACAATCATTTGCAAAAAATTGATAAATTCATCATTAAATACGCAACAATATCGATTTTCTCCCAAAAAGAAAGCAAATAATTAACCCCTTGCCTGATTTTACACCAGACAAGGGGTTAAAATTCATTTCAAAATATTTTTATGTTTTCTTTTTATGTCTATATGGGCAAAGCCACAATTGCTGAAATTATTAACAATCTTTAAATCCATTTCTTCTACGCAAATTTTATAAGACCAAGCTCCTCCATTGCGACGGTTGTTTTAAAATTCAACAATATTAAGATTCTCTTCTAGATTCAATAAATTCCTGCAGTGTCATCGTATTGTTAGCAATTGTAAAAAACTTATCGCTATATTCATCAATTAATGCGCAGGAAATCATAATCATATCTTCCAACAATTCCTCGCTTAAAATGCTTCCTTGATAACATGTTGTAAATCTGAATGCGATCTCGTCACTTAGCATATTATAATCAAACGACCCTGCAACAAGTCGATTATTCACAGCACACACAGTTAAAGCCATATCCATTCTTTTTTCTTTACTGATTTTAATTGGTAGCCATGACAAGAAAGATACAATCTCGCATTCTGGAATAACTCTCATATCAAACTCAATCGGAAAATTATCTCCATCAAGACTTGATTTAATCATCAGTTCTTTCTCAATTTTTTCGTACTGCCATTCTCTGTTATCAAACATTTTACATAACAAGTCATATACTGCTTTCGAGTCTGCCATATTTCTTTCAAACATATTTAGGTCCTCCTATAATTTATAACTAACACTCGTCATTAAAATTATTTTCTTCATTAGAAATAACTTTAAAATTCATTTGAATTATACATTAGGCTAATATAACAGTCAACGCATTGACATATCTAATATTTCCTTAACTTTTTGAACATTATTTTTTGACATACCCGTCTGGGATGCGAAGTGTTCCCACTTTGAAACAGATTGTTTAACTTGTTCTATACATTTTACTGCATCGGACTTTTTGATACCAACTTTTTCAGCTACCTGTAATATATCATCTTCAGTTATGTTATCAGATTTTCCGTTAATGAGCATTTGATGTGCTTTTACCCATATGCTATCTTTTCTATAAGAAAAAGTTACATCATATGCAGGTGATAATGACCAATTACCCTTTTTATCCATAAGGAATGATATGTTCTTTGTATGGTCGTCATAGTTTTTCGCAAACTCATTGAAAACCATTCTCTTGAACAATTGAATAAAATCACTATATGGAAGTTTAAGCTGTTTCATCACCACAAATGCTTCTTCGTAAGAATAAACTCGTGGTGAATTGAAATCCATATGAGCCAACGCACAAAGTGACTGCATATGAAGTTTTTCACCCTTTGTCCCCTTTCGGTCAAAACGCTTTGTCATAAAGTGAGCACTACCGTTTTCCTTATATAGTCTGCACTCACTCATTTCAATTCCTGCGTCAAGAGCCATAAGGTAATATGCGTATTCAACCTTTGTGTACTCACCATCATCCGGTTGAGCATCTTTATCCTTGTTATTTTTGATGTTATCAAATTTTAAAAGCCAATATTCATAGCCATCACCTGCATCAATCTGACCTGACCTAATATCATTCGTTTCAGGATTCCACGCAATAAGAGTTTTTGCTCTTGCACCACCTACGGAAGAACCACACTCCATTAACTGTGCCATAAGATTATCATCTTTCTCAATGTGAAACTCCTCTTTTTCAGACAAAATTTCAGAGGCCAATTTTGTTAAAGCATCCAGTTCCACTTTTTCATTTATATTTACAACTTCCTGCGATGGCTCATATTCCAATGCACCCATACCTCGTTTACCTGTATAGCAAAGCTTTTCAATAACAGATAAACTGTCTGCTGTTCTGCCTTGACTTTCCAAGTATCTGTTTATAACGATATTACCGAATTTATCAGGGAGAGAATCAGCAACCATTCCCGGTAACCCATGATAAGTCTGTTCAGGCAAAGATGGAAACGAATAAGTAATTGATGATAGTGGCATTTTAATAGGTGAAACTTCAATATTACTTTTCAGGAATTCATCATCATACTGAAAACCAACCATTCCACTATCGTCCTGATGAAGATAACCGATAGTTGTGCCCCACATTTTAACACGAACTGTATTTACACTGTTCATTCTTCATTCTCCTTATCTTCGCCCCATACCCAAGTATCATCTGGCTTTTTCTTGTCAGGTCTTGCGCGTTTTCTTGTAGTTTTTTCTTCGAACATTGCTTTATAGTCAGGTTGTGGCTCGGGAATTAAAGCATCTAAATTGTCAACAATATTAAACTCATTCATAATTTTAATCAAATTTGACAATTTAAGGTCGTCGCCATTTTCAATACGAGCAATTGTTTTTAAAGAAATGCCACATTTTTTTGCAAATTCAACCTGAGTAACATTCATTGAAACTCGATATTGCTGAATTCGATTTCCTATTTCTGATAATATAGATTTTTCATTGCTTAAATTAGTAATTTTCATATTATCTTCTCCAAATAATAAGTCATATTTGTACTTTTATTATACATATATGTATTTATTATGTCAAGTATGACTTGTTATTATTCATTTGTTTTTCAATTTTTTATAGTCCACCCTTGACATTAGCCCCGGCGGCAGCGGAGACCATACAGAGCTTTCTGAGTGATACGAATACGAAGCCCGACGATTATGATTTGATTTTAACGGGTGATTTGGGTAAGGTCGGGTCACAGTTGCTTATTGATTTGCTGAAAAAGGATTTTGGCATTGACATTTCATCCGTTCACAACGACTGTGGACTTCTCATTTACGACCTAAAAAATCAGGATATGCACGCAGGTGGTTCAGGCTGTGGTTGTAGTGCTTCCGTTGTCAACTCGCTGATTATGAAGCATCTTGAAAACAGACAGCTTAACAAAGTCCTTTTTGTTGGCACAGGCGCTCTGCTTTCTACAACTTCGTCATTACAGGGTGAAAGTGTACCAGGAATCGCACACGGAGTTCTTTTGACAAGCGGTGAATAATATAATGAATATGAAAAACAATATGAGTATAAAAAACGGTGTCGGCATAACTCACGACATCACTATGATTTCCCGTATGGGAAAAGCACTGAAAATGCTGCACATTCTTGAAACCACACTGACCGTTGGGATAATAGCCTTTACCGTTTTAAGAATGATAAATATTTTTCGTGAACAGAACTAAAAAACAACAGAGGAGATTTTACTCTCCTCTGTTTTGATTATGTAACCATCTTTAATGTGACAACTATTTATTCCTTATCAGATTTCTTTTGTCTTATAAGATTTCTCATACCAACAAAGCTTGTGTCAAGAAGTGAACTACCTTTTGGTACGATATATGTTTCACTATGCTCACAACCGCTTGTAACAACAGTAATGCTTTCCTTAAGATAGTCAACTGCAGTAACGAAAAGCTTAAGGAAACCTGTACGCTTAAAGAGTTTCTTGATTTCCTGAGCAGAAACAACACCAACAACATCTTCATAGAAGTATTCGTGGATACCTTCACAGAATGTTTTGCCTGTAACAATATCAAAGTACTGGTAGTACATATAGATTTGTTCATCGCCGAACATATAAACTGTGATTGCTGGAAGAGAAACACGGATATTATCATCTGTTCCAAGTCTGATTGAAAGGCTTGGATATAAGTTTTCTAATTTTTCAATTGATTTTGGACTTACATAGAAATTCTTTTCATACTTGTCATATACTTTTTTACCTACAACAGCAATAAGAGCAAATGCACCAATAACCGGAATTATGAATGCACTTGCAAAAGCAAGGCTGATACCATAATAAATTGCAGCAACTATAGCTCCGATTATTACTACTTCAACATATGTGAAAAGATTCAAAATTCCCTGGAAAAGAAGTGCAAGTTTACCAACAGGATTCTTATTTGATGCTGAATCATATGACGCAATACCATTAAGCACAACAGGCTCAACCTTATCAATTTGTTCCGCAACAATATTGAGCTTTTCAAGTGCTTTTACCTTTGCTTCTTCAATTTTAATCTGAATTTCTTCGTCATATGCTTGCTCGCAAGACTTTCTATCAAAAGAGAATTTCTTTACAATACTCCATATAGCACCAACTATAACAAATATACCGCCGAGTAACGGAAGTAAAACTTCACCTGCTGAAGATGTATAACATGCTGAATCATATTTTTCATATGCCTTTGTTGCGTCTTCTTCTGCTTTTTGATACTCTTCAAGTGCTTCATTATAAGCTTTTATTTGTTCATAGTATTCGTTATCTTTTTCTACTTCTTCAATTTTTTCGTACATTGTAAATGAATAGTCAAAATCATAATCATAACGAAGGTCATAATAAAGGTCTTCATACGCTTCTTCATAATTATATGCTATATCATCCAATTCCTGATACTTATCATAAAGATTGCTTGCTTTGATTGATTGAGCCTGACCAGCAGACAATCCTAAAAGGATTAATAAAATACCCGCAGCAATTATAAATTGCTGAAACACATTATTTGCGCCATGAAAATAGGCGTAAATTTTTGATTTTCTGATTTCATTGTTCATAACAATTCCCCTTTTTTATTTTTTTATAATTCAGATGGTTTTTCAACATCTAAAATACTATATAATTCATTCACATCCGTCGGTGACAGACCAGCATTTATAGCCATATCGAACAATTCTTTATAATTAGGTGAGACCTTATAGAATTTTTTAAAGTGGTGGTCCAATCTTATGTACGACCATAAATAATAATAAATTCCTTTAGGCTCAATTGCAATTGCAGTTTGTAAAAATTCTTCGGCTTTTTTTATTGCAGAAGCCGAGGCAAGGAAAGCGCGTTTTCCTTTTAATGAAGCAACAGCAGCATAAAAATATGCATCAGAGTTATTAAAATCCTCTTTTATAATAGATTCAAAAGAAACAATAGCTCTATCATATAATTTCGCCTTTAAAAAGTTAAAGGCTATGGATATATCTTTACTTTTTTGTTTTTCAACAGAAGTGACACTATTCCCTTCATTAAAAGAAGTAAAGTTATTGTTAACCGTGCGTATTACAATAGGAGAAGCACAATATTCGCACACTTTTGTTTCCAAAGAAACATGCGCACCGCAATTTGGGCATCTGAGTTCAACAATTTCAATAGCCATTAAAATACTCCCCTAAGTAATATATCTTTATTTTATTCCCTTCGATTACAAAAGTCAACAAATTTTAACAAGATAATGCGATAAAGCATCATTTTTTCTGTACGACATTTTAAATACTAAAAAACAAAACCCTTTGAACCGTCGTCAAAGGGTTTTTTTATGTTATTTATTACTTTCTTTAAGTGCTCTTTCCTTATCCTTTTTAAGAAATGCGAGCATTGGAACAAAGATAAGTGCTGCAACAACTGCTGCGTAAAGGAACATTGCTTCTGTGGGAAGCACCTTTTCTGCACCATTTTCCATATATGTAACATCCGAATTCTTTGCTGCGATATTACCGAGTGTAGGGCCGATAATTTTGGGAACAAAAATTAAGAAAATCATTCTGATACCCTGAAAAAGCCCAACCTTATCCTTTGGAATATTATCACGGACAGTTGCACCGAACTGAATCATAATAATAATGTAACCGATTAATCCCGGTGTAAGACCTATGATAATTCCGATAAGATTTTTTGTTGATGCAAGTAACAGCATACCTGCAATCAGGCAAAGCACACTTCCAACAAAGGATGCACCCTTGTCGAATGTATAAACCTTCATAAACAACAACACACAGGCAATAACCACAATAATCGCAATTATAATTGTCACAATCACCTCTGTTGAAAGAAGGTCAAGTCCTTTGTTTGCAGGGATAATAACCGAGCTTATATAAATGAAAAGGTACGGATAAAAAACCTGATAAGCAATATTGAAAAGGCAACCTGTTGATAACATTAAATAAAGGTTAATATTTTTCTTGACTGTACTTGGTCGGAAGCCATAGAAAAGGTCAGCCCAATAGCTTGATTTGTTTTCTGAATCCTTTTCAGTTTTTTCAGGATTATCGATAAGGAAAAACCCAAGCACACCCAAGGCAATTGCAATTACAGCAAAGATAACACATATTGCACTGTAATCTATTTTGCCTAACTGAGCATTTGTGACTAAAAATGTAATAAAGCCTGTTGAAACAAAGCCCATTATAGTAAATACTATTTCAATTTTTGGTGATGCTTCAGGGGTAGAAACATCTGTAACCCACGAATTGAATGCAGCATCACTTGTAGTTGAGCGTAAAAACGCAAGAACAAGTGTAAATGAAACAATAATTACAGCCGTAGCAGTAATAGTTTCAGCAATATCACTGTAACCAAATGTATTTGCAACATTTTCCTTTTTTACAACACTGAAAATCAGCATTACAATACCCCAGATGATAAAACCGATTGAGATAAACAACTTTCTGTTTTTCAGTTTTTCACTGAGTGTACCCATAACAAAGGTGGTAACACCTGACACCACAGCTGTTAATGAAGCAATAAGGTTAACTGCATCAGTAAGTGTAATCGGCGCACCCATTGCGCCATCCTTGAACACGGTGTTATCCAGAAACATACCAATGTACATGGATTCAACACCAGCGGCAACCGAGCTGATAAACATAAACAAAATCAGCCCTATCCATACACGCTTTGCAAGTTGTCCTTTTTTACTGCTCATAATTTCACCTCGGATTTCCGTTGAATATTAAAAACGCCGTTTTTCAGGCGTTTCTAATATCTTTTTATTCTGCTTTTTCTTTTTTCATATTCTTAATAAGTGCAACAACAGGAACAATAAGGAGTATTGCTACGAAACCTGCATAAAGGAAAATTGCCTTTGTAGGAAGAACATCATCAGCACCTGATGTATTCTTTGTTGCGATATTACCAAGAGTAGGACCAACAACCATTGGAATAAGAACTGTAAACACCATTCTGATACCCTGGAACAAGCCAACATTATCCTGTGGTGTATAGTCACGGACACTTGCACCAAGCTGAATTGTAAGTACAAGATAACCAATAAGTACAGGTGCAATACCAACGATAATTGTCATAATGTGAGTTGATGTTGAAAGAACGAAAAGTCCTGCAATAAGAAGAACTGAGCTTGTGAAAATAGCAGTAGCTTTATTTTTAACTGCAACCTTCATAAGAATTACAATACCAGCAACAATTGCTGTAACTGAAATAACTGCAGGGATAATTACGCCCGCTGAAATAAGATTAATATCTGAATTTGCAGGAAGCACAACATCAGTAAGATAAATAATAAGGTATGGGAAGAATACCTGGAATGCGCAGTTGAAGATACAGAATGCAGAAAGAATCAAGTAAAGAGTGCTGTTCTTTTTAATAACGCTTGGACGGAAACCATAGAAAAGGTCTGCCCAGTAGCTTGAATCTGACTTCTTTTCAATATTTTCAAACTTTTTAGGGTTATCAATAAGGAACACACCTGCAACACCGACAATAGTAACAAATGCACCCATACCGATAAAGAATACGCTGTAAGAGATTGTTCCTGCAGTTGCCATACCGCCGATTACCATAATCAAAGCCATAGCAAGGAATCCCATAAATGTTGATGCTGTTTCAACCTTTGGACGAGATTCAGGTGTTGTAACATCAGTAACCCAAGCGTTGAAGGCTGAGTCATTACTTGTTGAACCCATAAATGTCATTATAATATCCATTACGATAACAACCCATGCAGTTGCAGTAATGATTTCACCAGGTTCAGTAAGTCCAAAGACTTTTGCAACATTATCCTTTGTGATAAAACCGAAAAGAGCAGTAATAATACCCCACGCAATATATCCGAAAGAGATAAATGCTTTACGGTTTTTAAGCTTTTCACTGAGAGTACCCATAATGAATGTTGTTACAACTGCAGTAATTGCAGAAAGTGTAACCATAATGTTTACTGCATCAGTAAGAGTAATAGAAGCACCTAAAATGCCTTCGTTATAAACACAGTCGTTAAGGAATGTGTTAAAGTACATATTTTCAACGTTCCAAGCAAGTAAGCCCATGAACATAAAAAGGAGAATACCTGTCCAGACACGCTTTGAAAGTTTTCCGTTATTGTTACTCATATTTTTACCTCTTATTTAAAATAGTAAACTCTGCACTCATATGGTCTTGTTACGAAAGAGTTATGTGTTACAGGGTTAAGACGATAGTTTGAAAGCACAAGCTCGCCTTTAGAAAGGTCATAACCTGCAGGAGCTTCAAAGTTAACACTCTTTTCAGAGAATGAACATACAACGAGAGCTTTTTCACCGTCAAGAGTTCTTTCATAAACAAAGAGCTTATCGCTGTTTTCGTAATATTGTTTGAAATCACCATAAATCACAACTTCGTGTTCCTTACGGAATTTAAGAAGCTTACGGTAATAGTTAAGGATTGAGTTTTCGTCAGCCTCAGACTGTGCCACATTGATTTCTGTGTAGTTAGGGTTAAGATTGAACCAAGGCTCAACTGTTGAGAAGCCTGCGAAAGCTGAGTCATCCCATTGAACAGGAGTTCTTGAATTTTCACGAGACCCTCTGTTAGCCATCTTGATGAATTTATCACCCTTAATACCAAGCTTATTGAACATAATCTGGTTATTAAATGTAATCATATCTTTAAATTCATCAATTGAGTGAAGCTCGATATTTGTCATACCGATTTCCTGACCCTGATAAATAAATGGTGTACCCTTCTGCATATAGCACATTGTTGCAAGCATTTTTGCACTTTCAACTCTGTATTTAAGGCTACCGTAACGGTCAACAATTCGTGGATGGTCGTGGTTTTCAAGGTAAAGTGTATGCCAGCCCTTACCATTCATTGCGTCATACCATTTCTGATAACATTTCTTCATCTTTTTAAGATTGAAAGGAGTCTTAATCCAGTCAGTCATAAAGCAGTCTGCTTCAAGGTGGTCAAAGCTGAACATTGTTTTAAGAACCTGAGTTTCGTCTTCCTTAACAAAACGAAGAACCTTTTCAGGTGTGATAAGTGGGCCTTCACCAACTGTAAAGCAATCATATTTTGAAAGAACTTCGTCGTGGAATTCCTTAAGATATTTATAAAGGTTAGGACCACAGTTGTAATGTTCCATACCTGCAGCTACCGGAATTGGAATAGCGTTTGGAAGTCCTTCACGCTTTGAAATATATGTAATAACGTCTTCACGGAAGCCGTCAACACCCATATCAAGCCAGAATTTCATAATATCCTTAACTTCCTGACGAACCTTTGGGTTATCCATATTAAGGTCAGGCTGACCTTTTGTGAATACGTGAAGATAATATTCGTCAACTGATGGAACATATTCCCAAGCACCACCCTCAAATGTTGACATCCAGTTGTTAGGTGGTTTTTTACCGTTCTTACCCTTACCTTTTCTCCAGATATAATAATCGTGGTATGGGTTATCAACGCTCTTACAAGCTTCCTTGAACCATTCGTGTTCAGTAGAAGTATGGTTAACAACAAGGTCCATAAACACCTTCATTCCGCGTTCGTGACAACCTGCAAGAACTTTTTTGAATGTTTCCATATCACCGTATTCAGGGTTAATGTCTCTGTAATCAGCAATATCGTAACCATAGTCAGCATTAGGTGATTTGAAAAGTGGTGAGAACCAGATAGCATCAACACCAATGCTCTTTACATAATCAAGCTTTTCATAAATACCCTCAAGGTCACCGATACCGTCACCGTTTGAGTCCTTAAAGCTACGTGGCCAAATCTGGTAAACTACCATTTCCTTATACCAAGCTTTTTTCATAAAATAACACCCCTATTTGTTATCAGATTATACACATTTTCAAGTATAGCATAAAAAACACAAAATGCAAAGTATAAAGTGCAAATTTATTAAAAAAGGTCGGTAAAAATACCGACCTAATCTTTATTCTTCTGCCATAAACATTTCTTTTCCTACATGACACAATGGACATTCAAACTTTTCTGGTAATTCGTCGAATTTTGTACCTGGAGTAATATCCATTTCAGGACATCCTGCCTCCTCATCATACATCCATCCGCAAACCTCACACACATAAACCATAAAAATCACTCTTTTCTGTTTTTTATAGTTTGTGCTGTCATATACGGTTTATTCAGAAATTATTTTGCTGAAACGATAAAAGTTTCAAGATTTGCTTTTCCGTTTGTATCAGTATAACCGATTGAAACTGTATATGTTATATTGTCAACCTTCTGTTCATATACCAATGTTGCTTTGCTGTAATTCAATGAGTTGCCCTTGTAATATTCTGCAACTGTAATGCTGTCAGGACTACCAAAGCTGTTAACAACCTCTGCATAATCAGAATTTGTGCTTACAGCATCACCAAGCTTGAATGTTGCCCATGTATAATCACTCTTAACAGTCTTTACAATTCCTGCTTCACTTATTACGCAGTCACCTGCCGCCATAATATTAGCAGTTTTATTAATCACTTTGATTTTAACAATTTCGTTCTGACTGTTTTTAATAATCGCATTTGCTTCCTTGCCTGGTTCAACAGCCTGATTAACATCTACTCGACCTACAAGTGTCCAACCCTGTGCAACAATTTCCTTAAGTGTTGTCTGCTGGAATACAAATTTTGATGAACCGATTGAAATAGCATCAGGAATTGTGTTTACAAACTGATTTTTTGCTGTGTATTTGTTTGCAATAAATGTAACACCTGATGAAGGGTTTGAGTTTGGCTTACCTTCCTGATGGTCATAAGCCTTTACATCAATAACCTTGAAAAGATTTGCAGGTTCTGTAAGCTGTGGGTCAACGAATGGTGCAGCTGTTGTCTTTTCTTCTTTGTTCGGTTTATTTGATGATGGTTCATTTTTATTTGTTGTACCATTATTATCTGTCTGTTCTGTCGGATTTGTTGTGCTTTCGTCACCGTTGCCATCTTTGTTACAAGCAACAAATGCAAACAACAAAGTAAGAACTAAAAATATTGCTAAAAACTTTTTCATAGAAAATATCTCCTTTAATCAAGAAAATTAACTTGAATATTATATCACAATAATACTTTTCATACAAGTGTTTTATTTAAGACTTGCTTTAATCATATAGTGGTCTGAAACATTAGTTTTAGCACCTGTATCTGTCACAACAGCATAACTGTTTACAGTAAAACTGTCATTTGTGAATATGTAATCAATAGGTCTTCCGACAGTTTCCTTTGTCCAACCGTTATATGTAAGCATATTGTCACCGTTTTCAACAGTTTTGTTAGCATTGAAAAATCCGTTTTCTTCCAAAGCAACACAACCCGGTGCATCACTGTATTGATTAAAGTCACCTGTTATTACAACAGGAATGTTACCGAAGGATACACTGACTTCTTTTGCTTTTTCTGATACAAGCTCTCCGCCTAACTTTTGTGCCGATTCACTCACATGGTCAAAATGAGCATTAAAATGAGCAAAAATCTTTCCTGTAGCCTTATTTTTAAGAACAACATAAGAGCAGATTCTGTAACAAGCCGCATCAGGATGCTTTGATTCAACATCAGGTGTATCAGTAAGCCAGAAGGTATTACTTTTCAAAAGTTCATACTTTTCTTTAAGATAGAAAATACCGTTCATTTCTGACTGTTTTTCATTTTTATCTCCACCGCGTTTTACACCGTAGTAACTGTATTGCGGTAAAAACTCTTCCATTTTACTTACCCAGTCACTGTTGATTTCCTGAACACCAAGAGTATCAGGCATCTGGTCATTAATCTGCTGTGCAAAAAGCTTTGCTCTTTTATTACTGCCTGTGCCTTTGATAGCATTACCCCAAGGCGCAGCAGTATTATATGATGCCACAATAATATTTTCGTTATCGTTAAGTCTTTCGTCTGTTGGTTTAATCACAATGCCACCTCCGAATATTCCTGTAATTGTCGTAATAATACTCAAGAAAAATGCCAATACCTTTGACATAAAATCACCTCTGTAAATAATTTATCATAAAAACTTATGAAGGTCAATTCTGTATTGTAAATTTAAAAATATTGTGATAATATATTATTTGGTATATTATCATTTAATAAACTTTTCAGGAGAATGTTTATGAATATAGTAATTGTAGGTGACGGTAAAGTCGGTGCAACACTTGTTGAGCACCTTTCTATGGAAGGACATAATGTTGTTGTTATTGACCGTGACCAGAAAATTGTTGAACAAATGGTAAATTCATATGATGTAATGGGTATTTGCGGTAATGGTGCAAACTGCGAGTTACAGCTTGAAGCAGGCGTTGATACAAGCGACCTTTTTGTTGCTGCAACATCATCTGACGAGCTTAATATCCTTAGCTGTCTTATGGCTAAAAAAGCAGGTGCAAAGCACACTATTGCAAGAGTGCGTAATCCCGATTATCTTAATCAGCTTCCGTTCTTCAAGGATGCATTGGGACTTAGTATGGTTGTTAATCCAGAATATGATGCTGCAAACGAAATTGCAAAGGTTCTCCGTTTTCCGAATGCTATAAATATCGAAACATTTTACCGTGGACTTGTGGACCTTGTTGAACTTAAAATTGACGAGGGAAATCCGCTCTGCAATATGCAGCTTACAGATATTTTCAATAAATTCGATGTTAAAATCCTTGTTTGTGCAGTCCAGAGAAAAAATGAAGTTATAATTCCTCGTGGTGACTTTGTACTTCAGTCAGGTGATAGAATTCACGTTACAGCACCTCGTGGTGTTCTTGTAAGCTTTATGAAAAAGCTTAAAATTTACAAGCACAGAACAAAGGATATTATGATTATCGGTGGCGGTAAGATGGGTTATTATCTTGCTCGTCAGCTTTGTGAAACAGGCGGATACAACATTAAAATCATAGAAAACAACCTTGAACGCTGTGAAAAGCTTTGTGAGGTTTTACCACAAGCAGATATTATTCACGGTGATGGTACTGACAGAGCAACACTCCTTGAACAGGGTCTTGATAATCAGGATGCTTTTGTTGCTCTTACCACTATTGACGAGGAAAACATTATCGCATCAATGTACGCTTCTTCTATTGGTGTCAGCAAAACCATTGCCAAGGTTAACCGAGTTTCATATGAAGTTCTTGAAAGCATTGGTATGGACAGTGCAATTTCATCAAAATCAATTGCAGCAAACAGAATTATTGCGTATGTCCGTGCCCTTGAAAATTCAGGTGAAGAATCAAGTGTTCAGACTCTTTATAAATTAGTCGGTGGTCGTGTTGAAGCACTCGAATTCAAGATTGAAACTGATTTTTCACAGATTGATGTTCCCCTTCGTGACCTTCGTTTAAGCAACGATACACTTATTGCTTGCATCATCCGAAATCATAAGGTTATCTATCCCGGTGGTAATGACAGCATTGAATTAGGTGACCGCGTTGTTGTTGTTACAAAGAGTAATCACATTGCAAGTATTAACGAAATTTTTGAGTAAGGCGAAAATAAATGAACTATAAAATCGTTTCAAGGACTATGGGCAGACTTTTATGGGCAGAAGCCGCATTCCTTTGTTTGCCTTTGTTAGTATCCTTATACTATAAAGAAAATCTTTATCATATATATTTATTGACCATAGGACTTTTAGCAGGTGTTGGTGCAGTTTTAAATCTTCCAAAACCCGAAAAACGCACTATCTATGCCCGTGAAGGCTTTGTAATTGTAGCACTTTCGTGGATTTTGCTTTCATTCTTCGGTGCATTACCGTTTGTAATTTCAGGTGAAATCCCGTCAATTATTGATGCTATGTTTGAGGTGGTTTCAGGCTTTACCACAACAGGTGCAACAATCCTTGTAAATATTGAAGCAATGTCAAAGAGTCTTCTTTTCTGGCGTGCCTTTACCCATTGGTTAGGCGGTATGGGTATTATTGTGTTTGTACTTGCATTTTTGCCACAAAAGGATATGCAGTCAATGCACATTATGCGTGCTGAAGTGCCAGGGCCAAGTGTTGGTAAGCTTGTTTCAAAAACAACAATCACAGCAAGAATTCTTTATTTTATGTATGCAGCACTCACCATTGCAGAAATAATTGCATTACTTTGTTGTGATATGCCACTTTTTGGCAGCGTTACAACAGCATTTGCAACGGCAGGTACAGGCGGATTTTCCGTTATGAACGAAAGTATTGCTGCATATAACAGTCTTGCTATTGAAATTGTTATAACTGTTTTCCTTGTACTTTTCGGTATAAACTTTAATCTTTATTACCTTATTATCCTTAAACAATTCAAGCGTGCATTCAAAAGTGAAGAATTATGGTCATATATTGGCATAATTGCCGTTTCAACCGTAATGATTACACTTAACATTATGCCTTTGGTTGATTCATTAGGTACTGCTTTACGACAAGCAGGTTTCCAGGTTGTATCAGTCATTACAACAGCAGGTTTTGGCACTGCCGACTTTGGCACCTGGCCTGCACTTTCACAGTTTATTATAGTATTACTTATGTTCTGTGGTGCTTGTACAGGTTCAACCGGTGGCGGACTTAAAGTGGGAAGAATTATAATACTTGTCAAGACCTTTATCCGTGAATTCCGCAGAGCTGTCAACCCACGCCGTGTTAAGTGCATTAAGCTTGACGGTGCTGTTATCGACAAGGAAATTGTAAGTACAACAAGTGTATATTTTGTTGTGTATATGTTCATAATTGCAATTTCAACATTTCTTATTGCCCTTGACAATTTTGATATGACGGCTGCTGTAACATCAACAATCAGTTGTATCAACAACATCGGTCCCGGACTTTCCAACACAGGAATGATAAGCCATTTTGCTGACTTTTCAGATTTTTCAAAAATAATTCTTACGGCAGATATGCTTATCGGTCGTCTTGAAATATTCCCAATGATTATTTTATTCTTACCCTCAACATGGAAGAAGAGTGCTTAAATGATACCAAAAAGAGTTTATGCTAAAATAAATCTCGACAACATAAAAAAGAATATAAATGCCATTCAGTCAAAGTTT
>JAZQUC010000052.1:0-7705 GCA_045631075.1 Candidatus Fimenecus sp.
AAATTAAAATTGTTAATTAGTTTTCTTCGATAAACTTAACAATATCAGCAACAGTTCTAATATTTTCAAGCTCTTCGTCGGAGATTTCCATATCGAATTCATCCTCAAGAGTCATAACTAAATCTGCAAGGTCAATACTGTCAGCACCAAGGTCTTCAAGGAGAACAGCGTCTAATGTAACAACGTCTTCATCCAACTCAAGCTGGTCGCAAATAATCGCACGTACTTTTTCAAAAATCATACCTACACCTCCGTTCAAAAACTTATATCACATATAATAGTAATTTTTTTTGCCCTGTTTGTCAACACTTTTATGACATTTTTATGAAATCTTTAATCGTTGTAAAGTCTATCCCCTTTACATTTTTGACTATTTCATAAAATGTTCTGCAAATTTCAACACAACCACCTTTTGTGTTACTTTCTGTGTTAAATGGCATTACAGGGTCGTGAACTGACAAGCGAAGCAAGAACCACCCGTTTCGCTTTTTATCATTAAATGAAACTCTTACACCTTCATAATTATCAGGCGCTAAAATCATTTCACAATCTGCTTCTGCTATTTTCTTGATTTCTTCAATCAATTCTTCACCGATTTGTCTGAAATTTTCTTCAGTTATATTAAAACGAAGTTCTTTTTCTTCCAATGGTTTTTTAAGACCTGCAATACAGTCACCGATTTTCTTATTTTCTTTTCGAAGAATAGCAGCCTTAATAATAATCTTTGTTACAAGATAAGCACCGTCATCAAGATAATAGTTTTCTTTAAATGCTGCGTGACCTGATGTTTCAATTGCAAGTGGTGTGTTTTCACCAAGATTTGTACGACGGATTGCCTCGTCAATTACATTTTTGTATCCTCGTTTGAAACGAATATGCTTTCCACCGAGAGCGTCTTCAATAAATTCACGAAGTCCGTCACTTGTAACGGAATCCGTAACAATACTACCACCCTTATTATTTTCAAGAGCAATTACAGATGCCAATGCAACGATAGCATTTCTGTTGATTTCTTCGCCTTTTTCGTCAACACAGGATGCACGGTCAACGTCAGTATCAAAAATCACACCTAAATCACAGTTGTTTTCAACAGTTGCCTTACGGATAAACTCCATAGCAACCTTGTTTTCAGGATTAGGAATATGATTCGGGAACGTTCCGTCAGGTTCTAAAAACTGACTTGCCGAAACATCTGCACCAAGTGGCTCTAAAACTTTTGTGGCATAAAAACCGCCAACGCCATTACCAGCATCAACTGTGATTTTAAAGCCATCCAAAGGTTTTTCATAGTTTTCGGCATTTACTTCCTGTTTAATCATATTACGAAGTATTTCGGCATATTCGGAAATATAATCAATAGAAGTAACTGTACCTGCATTTTCACCAAGTTCAATTACTTCATTTTCTGCAAATTGAAGAATTGATTTTAATTCTTCACCTGACAAACCACCGTCACGGGTAAAGAATTTAAGTCCATTACGGTCAAATGGATGATGACTTGCAGTAATCTGAATTGCGCCGTCACAATCTCTTGTAACAGTTGTCATAAACATCGCAGGAGTTGAACAATATGCACAATTAAGCACATTTACACCCATACCACTTACAACTGAAATAACTGCTTCTCGTATTCTGTCGGCAGAAATTCGTGAATCGTGACCAACCGAAACTGTTAAGTCACTATATTTTTTACCTGTTTTTTCACTTAAAAACTTTATGAATGATGCTGAAATGTATTTTACAACATCATCAGTCAACTGAATTTCAGGGCATTTTTCTGTAGAAACAGCAACACCACGGACATCAGTACCACTTTTCAAGTGCATAAGGTTCATTTTACAAGACCTCTTTTCAAAAGTTCTTCTGTAGCAAGCATTACACCTATTTTACCACTGTGGAAATTAAGTCCACCCTGCATCCATACTGCAAACGGCTCACGAAGTGGTGCGTCAGCAGAAAGTTCAATTGACGAGCCTGATGTGAAAGCACCTGCTGACATAATAACCTGATTGTCATAACCAGGCATATCCCATGGCTCAGGTGTTACATAAGAATCAACAGGAGCACCTTTTTGAAGTCCCTGACAGAATGCAATGAGGTTTTCAGAATTCTGGAGGCAGATTGCCTGAATAATATCGTGTCTATCTTCTTCTACTGTTGGAGTAACTTTAAAACCTAATTCAGTATATACAGATGCAGCAAAAACTGCTGTTTTAAGTGCTTCACCAACTACATGAGGCGCGTGGAAAAGTCCCATAAATATGTTTCTGTTCTGCCCAAGTGTTGCTCCAAGCTCAGTTCCGAGTCCAGGTGTTGTAAGCCTGTAACCACAAAGTTCAACTAAATCCTTGCGTCCTGCAATATATCCACCACTTGGTGCTATACCGCCACCTGCATTTTTAATAAGTGAACCTGCCATAAGGTCAGCACCAACTTCAGTTGGCTCAAGCTTTTCAGTAAATTCACCGTAACAGTTATCAACCATAACAATTGCTCGTTTATTTACTCTGTGTACGATTTCACAAACCTTTTCAATTTCTGCGATAGAAATTGTATGACGAAGTGAATAACCGCGTGAGCGCTGAATGTAAACCATTCTTATATCTTTATCTTTTGCTGTTTCTTCGATGGCATCATAATCAATTTCGTCATTTTCTGTAAGGTCAATTTGCTCGTATGCAATACCAAAGTCAGCAAGTGTACCATCACCCATATTCTTACCATTCAAACCGATTGTTGAATGAAGTGTGTCATAAGGTGCACCTGTCACACAAAGCATTGTGTCACCTGGACGAAGAATACCGTAAAGGCAAACAGCAAGAGTATGTGTACCACTTGCCAATGCACCAGCACGAATTATCGCACTTTCTGCACCAAAAATATCTGCTGTAAGTACATCAAGCTTTTCTCTGCCCTTATCTGAATAACCATAACCTGTTGTTGTGTTAAAGTCAGTTTCGTCGATACGATTTCTGATAAATGCAGAAAGCACCTTTTGTTGATTATATTCAGTTAATTCGTCAATTTTGCCGAAAACTGGTTCAGCCTTTTTAAGGGCAACAGACGAAAGTTCCTTTACTCTTTCACTTATTTCAAAAAACATTTTGCATTTTCCTTTTAAACATATATTTCTTTTACGATATCAAAACCGCATTTTTTGTAAAATTCAAGATTGTGTTCCTTTGATATAAGATACACATTTTCATTGATTGAAAGTTTTAGTAGTTTTTCAACTATCTCCTTACCATATCCTTTATTACGATACTGTTCATTTGTATAAATATCAGTAATCAAAGATATTTTTTGACTAAATGTAATAAATCCGCCACTCACATCAGTATCATCAACAGAAATTAAAGCGCCTTCACACTTACCCATACTATTAAGTAATGCTTTGAAATCAGAGATTTCGCCATTTGATTCAGGTGTTTCTTTGTTCAGATTCTTTATTCTCCGATATAACGATTTGTCAACGCCTTTTTCAACAGTTAAATTTGTTACACTTTTCTTCAATAGATATTTTTTATCTAATTTGTTTTTATCATTATCACCTATAATAAACTGCAGTTCCTGAACATTGGCATCATCGCTTGAAAAAACAAGCTTTCTATCGTTTTTTCCTGTTGCTACAACTGCAGTAATGCAATTATCTTCATCATACTGAGCCCATACAACACCGTCATTGAGCCTTACGCCATCACAAAAGCCTATTGTTGCAATAAACACAGCATAGTCATCCGCACCGAGATAGTTAAAAATTGACTCATCAATAAAATCAATTGATTTAACCATTTGCAAATTCCTCAACTAACACTTCACAGAGTGCTTGTACTGACTCCATATCCTTTTTGCTGCCTACCGATGATGCAGAATGAATGTATCTGCAAGGAAGTGAAACTGCAACTGTTTTAACACCACCTGCTGATTTATGAATAGCAGCAGCATCATTACCACCTGCAACAACTGTTTTTGTCTGGTTGGGAATGTTATTACTATCTGCAATCTCTCTTACTCGTTTATATAAATCCTTATTATAGATTGTTCCTCTGTCCATAAAAGAAACAACAGCACCATTACCAACCTTGCAAACCTTTTTATTTTCAGGTGTATCAGGAATATCCGATGCAGTTGTTGTCTCGATTACAATAGCATAATCAGGATTAACTGTATATGCTGAAACAATCGCACCACGAGTGCCAACTTCTTCCTGAACGGTAAAAACACAAGTATAGTTAATTTTTGACTTTTTCTGTAAAAGCTCAATCATAATAGCACAACCAAGACGGTCATCAAGTGCTTTCGATTTAATCATATCATTACCGAATTCAATATAATCCGACTTGAAATACCCAAAATCTCCAAGATTTAGACAGTTTTCTGCTATTTCCTTACTTTCAAAGCCAAAATCTACATACATATCAGAAATATCAGGGATTTTCTTTGCTTCATCACCTGAGCATTGGTGAATTGCTTTGCCACCTACAACACCGACATGACCATTTACAGTTATTTTTTTACCAAAAAGTGCAGAATTATCAATTCCACCCACATTTGCCACGTTAACAAATCCGTTTTCTTGGATATAAGTCACGATAAAGCCGACTTCGTCCATATGTGCAAAAAGTGCAACCTTATTTTCAGGTTCAATTTCACCTTTTTTATCAACAATAAGGTTTCCCATAGGGTCAACAGTATATTCACAATCATCAGGCAGCTGTGAAATTATGAAATCTCGTACACTTTTTTCATCACCTGATGTACCATTCAATTCACAAAGGGTTTTCAAAAGTTCAAAATTCATAAATTCACACCCTTTCCAAGAACTCTGCAATAAGCTTTGCACAACTTTCAATATCACGAATATCAACTGTTTCAACAGGAGTGTGCATATATCTTAATGGAATTGACACAAGAACAGATGGTACTCCACCTTTTGAAATTGTAATATGGTCAGCATTTGTACCCGTACGACCATTCATAATTTCTTTTTGATATGGAATATCATTTTCTTTTGCAATTTCCACAAGTAATTCAGTATAGCTTCTGTCAAGAATCGGTGCATAACCTATCATAGCACCACCATTCATTTTGCCACATTCTTTATCACTTGAATCGGGAGTTGTTGCGAAGCTTACATCAACTGAAACCGATAAATCAGCTTGAACATTAAAGGTAGCACAAGTAGCACCTGCTCCACCTGTTTCTTCTTGTGCAGAACAAACAAGTGTGATTTCATTCTCTGTTTTTGTATATTCAAGTGCTTTTAAAAGTACTGCAATTCCGCCACGGTCATCTATATATGGTGAAGACACAACATTTTCATTAAGAACTGAAAAACTATTTCTGAAAGATGCTCTGTCACCAATTGAAATAACCTTTTCTGCATCTTCTTTGGTCATACCGATATCAACAACAGCAGTACCGTCAGTTGAAACCTTGCTTTCACCATCAGAAAGATGTGGTGGCACAGTACAAACAACACCATAAATATCCTTTTCTCCGTGAAGAGTCAACTCCATACCCTCAACGGTACGCATATCAACCCCACCAACCTTCTGTACACGGACAAAACCATCATCAGTAACACCTGTCACAACAAAACCGATTGTATCAAGATGCGCATCAAGAAGAATATGTTTTCCTTTACCATTTTTGTGTATTACGACATTTCCTGTATCATCACAAGAAACATCTCCATAAAGTGAAAAAAGCCCCTTTAAAGACTCAAAGGAGCTTGATTCTTCTCCTGCAACACCTGCAGGAGAAGTCAAAGTTTTTAAAAGTTCGATAGTTGTCATTTAAACCAACCTTTATTTTGTATTAAACCTCTACGCCACCAACTGGACGGATAATAAGTACATAACAAGAGCCTTCACCGAATATGCTTTCCATCGCGTTCTTATAGTCTGCAAGAATATCATTTGGAACGAAAGCCTGAATTGTACCTGCAAATCCACCACCATGAACACGCCATGCACCCTTGCCCTTAAGAATACTTTCACTGATAGCAAGAGCTAATGAAACAGGCTGTTCCTGTGGCTTTTTAACTGAAAATACGTTCTGATTATACTTGTATGAAGAATCTCCGCTTTCAAGTATGTATGATTTGAATGTTTCAAAATCACCATTTTTAAGAGCATCAACTTCTTTTAATACTCTGTCATTATCTGCAAAGAAGTGCATAGCACGGATAACCGCTCTGTCACCAACTTTTTCACGGACAGCAGGAATATTCTTCTTAAATTCTTCTTCATCAACTTCACGAAGAACATTCTTACCAAAGCAACCTGCAACTGCTTCCATTTCACTACGGATTGCTGCATAGTCATCTGTAAGGTCGGAATGGCTACCCTTTGTATCAACAATGCAAAGTGAATGACCTGATGATGCGAAATCAAACTTAACTTCGTTTACGATTGGCTCTGCAGGATTGTTAAAGTCGATAGTAACAAATCCACCTACTGAGCAAGCCATCTGGTCCATAAGTCCGCAAGGTTTGTCAAAATATACGTTTTCAGCATACTGTGCAATCTTTGCGATTGTGATTGCATCAACCTGACCATCATTGTAAAGGTAGTTGAGCATTGTACCAACAAGAACTTCGTATGCCGCTGATGATGAAAGGCCTGAGCCTGAAAGTACGCTTGACATTGTTACAGCGTCAAAACCACCGATTTTGTAGCCGTATTTAAGGAAACCTGCGCACATACCACGAACAAGTGCAGGTGAATGACCTTTTTCATCTTCCTTGATTTCAAGGTCAGTAATATCGCAAACATCCATTTTGTATCCACGAGATTTTACACGAACTACATTTTCGTCATTCTTTGATGCAACTGCAATAGCATCAAGATTGATACCAGCAGCAAGAACTCTACCATGGTTATGGTCAGTATGGTTACCACCAACCTCTGTTCTTCCCGGTGCAGAGAAAAGTCTTGCTTCTCTGTCTTCACTAAAGATTTCTGCAAAATCATTTGCAAGGCTTACATATCTTTCGTGCTGTGCTTTTACAGCCTCATCTGTTACATAAACTTTCTTAAAACGAGCATCATACTCGCCATTCATAATAGCATCTTTAAGCATCTGAATCTTTGACATTTTTATTTTCTCCTTTTCTTTGTTCTAAGGTAATATTTACAATCAAGGTTGCGATACCTGATAAAATTAACAAGAATACAATCGGTCCCATAAAGTGCCATGTAAATGGCTGTGATATGTTACCACCCATTACGGAATACACCCAGATTTTAGGAAAAAATCCTAAAAGTGAAGCAATCAGGAAACCGTCTATGGGGAACTTCATTCCACCATAAGTCTTACTGACAAGGTTCATTGGCACAGACGGAATAATTCGCAGTGCAACAAGAACACCAAGCTTTGTTTTACCATGGTGACTCATCATCTCACGAATATTATCATACTTTTCAAGCTTTTTTATTGCCACGCCACCATTTGTGAGCTTTCCCCAATAATATGTTATCAAAAGCACAATGCTTGTTCCCACCGTATTGATAATAATAGCATTTACAGGTCTGAACATAACACCTGTCATCATCAGAATAAATGGGAATGGGATTGGCAAAAATCCTCTGAGAACATATACACCAAGAATAGCGATTACAATAAGATATTTATTTTCAAGGGATATAATAAAATCCTGAAGTCGGTCAAGTGTGTGTAAAAACTCTGCCCATCCACCTTC
>JAZQUC010000053.1:0-4492 GCA_045631075.1 Candidatus Fimenecus sp.
CGTGAGGCCACGGAGATGCATAGTAAGCGAAGAACGGATCATCTGAATTTTTAACGGTATCGGTAATCCACTGCGTAACCTCATCGTGAATCCATTTCGTTGCCATACTCTGATCTTCAAGCTCGTCATAGCCGTGAACAATTTCATATTCACCATTTTCTTCTTCAACGTAATAGAACGGAGTCATATCGTTAACATGGTGACTGCCATAGAAGTAATCAAAGCCCTGATTTGTAGGAAGATATTCACCGTAATCACCGAGATGCCATTTACCGAAAGCACCTGTGTTGTAGCCTGCATTCTGGAATACTTCCGCTATTGTGATTTCGTCACCAAGCATACCGTCAGCATTGTTACCCATTTCAATTGAGTTGAAAATTCTTGTAGATGCAAACGGTGAAAGAGTATCAACAGTAGGATAAATAACATTATCTGCATATCCACGGAACGGATAACGGCCTGTCATAAGGCTGAAACGAGCAGGTGAGCATACTGAATAGCTTGAATAGAAATTATCGAAATTAACACCATCCTCACCAATGCTGTCGATGTTTGGAGTATTATAGATTGCGCCGTTAAGTGAAATATCGCCCCAACCAAGGTCATCCATCATAATAAAAAGTACATTTGGTTTGTTTTCAGTATTTTTATCAACTTTGTTAAGATAGTCGTCGTGACCTTCCCAAAGTCTGTCAACATTAGGCTGTGAACGAAGATTCATTGTAAGAACATAGAAGATTGTTGTACCTGCAAGGAAAAGGCTTAAAAGAGTTGTTGCAATAAAATGAGTGCCTTTTTTCTCGAAACGCTTTTTACCAACAAGGAAAAGTGCAACAAGAGCGATAATGCAAGGAAGAATAATTAAAATATTACCTGCAAGACGGACAAAGATGTTGTAGTTGTCAGCACCTGAGAAAAGTGCATTTTCTATTGAGCTCCAACCTGCCTTGCCTGATGAGAAGGCACCAAATCCTGCGTCAGCACCCCAAATTGTGTAATAAAGCACAATAGAAACAGCAGATGCTAAATATCCGATAAAATTCCAAAGATACAATTTCTTGAAGAAAAGAACTCCAAGAATAGTGAGTGCTACAACAATGCACATATAACCAACATTGACAACAGCTAAAAGATTAAGTCGCATAAATTGAAGTGCGATTGCTAATGCTAAGCCGATAATCATAATGATTATGGGAAAAGCTTTTTTAGTGTTATCATAAACAATTCCTTTTTTCATAATATATGCTATCCTCCTAAAAACAAATACAAGATATTATAACTTAAATTTCACTATAATTCAATATACTAAAAACATAAAAAAGACAGCCTGATTTTACAGACTGTCTGAATTTTTAGTCGTTATATTTTTTTGATTCGTCAAGAATAATATTATATACCTTTTCGTTAAGTTCTTTTACTTGTTCTCGATTCATTTCACTTGTTTCAATCGGGTCAAGAATAGTAACTTTAACAGCTGTTGGAGTTACAACACCTCCACTACCTTCAAGAATTTTAAATACATTTCTCATATAGATAGGAACAACTGTTACACCTGTTTTTTGCACAATCTTGAATGCACCGTTTTTGAATTCATCAGGAGTGTTACTGAAACCACGCTTGCCTTCAGGGAAAACAACCATTGAAAAGTCGTCTTTGATTTGCTCGGCAGTTTTGTTAAGTGCCTTGATACCTTCGCGTGCATTTTCCTGATTAATTGGAACGCAATGGAGAATGTGACTGATTTGCTCAATAGCAAAAAGCTTGTTGAGCTGCATTCTCATAAGGAAACCAAAGTTAAAATCCTTTAAAACGTGTAATAAGATAGGAACATCAGCATAACTCTGGTGATTTGGAGTAAAGAGAACAGGTCGGTCAGTAGGTATTTTTTCAAGCCCTTCAACAGTGATGTTAACTTTAGCAGTCTTAACAACAAATTCTGCCCACTTTTTTACAGCGTTAAAGCCGAATTTGTCCGCCTTTTCCTGTTTACCTTGTTTTTCCAAGAGTTTGTGATAAAAAATCTTTGGTTCCATAACGATAAATATGTGACCAAAAATCTTTGCAAATGCAGTATAACTAAAAAGTTTTTTATTAAAATCTTCCATTTAAATTACGCCTCTAAATAATCAATATATTCTTCTAAACACATACCTAATCGGTTAATTTCCTTGGCGTGTTCAACACCAACATATCTGAAATGCCAAGGCTCATACATAATACCTGTTTGTGTGGTTTTATCAGCAGGATAACGAAGGATAAAACCATAGTTTTCAGCATTTTCCATAAGCCAACGGAATTGAGCAGTATTTTCAAAGGATGTACTAAGAGTATAATTCCCTCTTTCAAGAATATCAAATCCAAGACCTGTGTTGTGTTCGCTTGTGCCTGAAAAAGTTCTTGAATAATTAGCTTTGTTAATGGCTTGGGCTTCAGAATATCCCTGACTGATATATGAGTTTACTGAGCGTGTGAAAAGTTTATCCTGAAGATAGATACTTCTGTATGCAGAAACAAGTTGTAAAGGAACACCTGCTTTTTCAGCATCAGCAAACATATTTTTAAGTGGCTGATATGCCGCTCTGTCAACAGCCTTGACTGAGTTGTGCTCTTCACAATTAAGGTACATAGCATCAACAGGATTTCCGTTTGCCCAATAAACTAAATCCCATTTAAAGTTTTCAGGCAACTCATACTGACGGTTAAGAAGCATAAGATTTCTGCCATGCTTAAAAATATCAGCGGTAACAGCATCAGGAGAACGATATTTTACATTGTCATAAAACGAACCAGTGAGAACGGGCTTTTGTGGTGTAACAGAATTTGTTGTGGTTTCAGGTTTTATAACAACAGAATTGTTCGTTGTTGGTTCAACTGGAACAGTAGAACTTGTTACCTCGTTTGTTGAACTTTCAGGAGCTCTTGTGGAATTTTCTACTGATGGTTTTTCAGTAGTATTTTCCGTTGCAGGAGTTTTGACAGGTGAATCAGTTGGTTTGCTGTCAGTTGCAAGAGCAATTCCTACAAAAATAAGCACAAAGACAATTAAGCAGGTGATTATTGCTGAAATTTTTGAGTTGAGTTTTTTGCTTTTACTACTTTTTCTTTTGTCAGCCATAATCAGACCTCCCTTTAACAGTAAAGAATATTGTACCACAAATGGTAAATTAAAACAAGAGAAAATCGATACATAATGCGTATGTAATCAATATGTAACAAGTATATTGACTTTTGTCACCTTTTGTTGTAAAGTATTAGAGTAAATGTTTAACTTTTGAAAGGGGTTAAAGAAAATGGCAAAAAAACAATATACACCTGAAGAATTTAAAGCAAAAGTTGAAAAAAGCAATGCTAAAAAAGAGAACTTTTCAAAAGTATTCCTTTCTTCAATTGCAATCTTACTTTCTTTGGTAATTACATTCAGCGTGGTTACACTCGCATTCACTTATGTAGGTAAAGCAGGACAGACAACAGTCGTTTCAGGACAGGTTCAGGGCGGTGGTTCAACAAATGTTGATACTGATGTTCCTTCAGATGACGCAACAGTTCCTGGTGATGATGTAACTGATGTTCCTTCAGATGATGCAACAACTCCTGAAGATGACGCAACGGTTCCTGGTGACGATAATGCAGCAGATGCTCCTGCAGGTGAAGCAAATTCTGACCAGGCAGCTCTTGATATGTACAAGAAGGCTGTTGCTGCAGCAAGAACAAAGTCAAAGTCAGTAGTTCGTGTTAAGGACGGCGCTATCAACTATAAGAATCATGTTAAGGCTGGCGGACTTTCAAGTGTAGCATCTTCTCTTATGGGTATGTTCATGGCTAAGGATGAAGCTTCAATTGAAGCAAAGAACGAAGCATGGGATAAGACAAAGCTTCCTGATGCAAGCGCACTTACACTCAATGGCGTTCAGAAGATTACTTGCGTAGATAAGGGTAGCACATATGTTGTAACAGTTGTTGCAAAGAATGCTGTTAATCCAAAAGCAAATGCTGATGGCGTTGGCTCTATCGCAGGTGTTATTGAAGAAAGCCAGATTACAGGTGCTATCGGTTCAGTTCCTGGTCTTGCACTCAACAATATCAAGATTGCTTATGAAAATGTAACTGCAGTTGCAACAATTGATAAGGCAACTGGCAACCTTGTTGCACTCAACCTTGATGCTCCATGTATCCTTGGTCTTGATGCAAAACTTGGATTTGTTTCAATCAATGGTGCAGAAGTTGGTATCGAAGTAATCACAGAATACAAGATTTCTTACTAATTCAAATTACATAACAAAAATTTTGACCTGACTTAACCGTCAGGTCTTTTTTTATATCTGATATAATTAATATGATAAATTATAATTTGTCGGGGAAAATAATTCGTAGGGGTCGGCGGGTCGACGACCCGCTGTTGGTTTATCTGTCATTGAAATCGGCTATTACAGTAGGGGACGATGAGTCTCACCTGCCGGTTCGGTCGGTGCTTCTGCTTCGCAGAGGTGTCCAC
>JAZQUC010000054.1:0-8099 GCA_045631075.1 Candidatus Fimenecus sp.
CATTTTTTGACTTCTTGTAGCCGAGATAAACAGCCTTGTCACCGTCGGGGTTAAGATTTTTATCAAGAACTGTGAAGCCAGCCTCTGTGAGCATTTTTTTTGCTTCGTCTGCTGTGGCTGCTTCTGCCATTTTGAGGTCACTTAAATAATAAGTTACTCTGCCTGCGCTTGCGGGCATCACCATTGTTACGCACATAGCGGCAACAAGAATCATGCTGATTAGTACTTTTAATAATTTCATAATTTTCGTCTCCTTTTTTTAATGATGAAAATATTATACACTCAATGATATTACAAACCTCTTACAAATCAGGCTTATAATTTTAAAAAATCAAGGCATCTGAAATTTTCTCAGATGCCTTACAATTCAGTAATTATAATTTAGATAGTTCGGATTGATTTCAGTTTTCTTTCTTACGCTTGATAAGTGACATAATGCACATACCAAGACCCATACCTGCAACACCGCTGATAGCCATTGCACCGTATGCAAACATACTGCCGATTACAGTGGGCACTGAAGTTTCAGCTGCTTTCTTGTTGTTTGAGTTACCGAAAGCAACGAAGATATTTTCTGTGTTTTCGTTGTCGTTGAATGAGTTAAGGTCGTAGCAATTCTTTGTACCAAAGCCTGCAACAGGTGTATACTTGCCGAAGTTGTCAGCTGAGTCGATGAAGTAGCCTGTTGAGGTCATACACTTACCTGCTTCAAAGCTCTTTGTGTAATAAATTGCATTCCACTGTTTACCGCTGTAGCCGTTTGTATCACCGGGCTTTTCAGAAGTTTTATTGCCGTCCTGATAAAGTGAGTTTACAACAGTGTAGTTGATGAATCTGTTACCGTTTGCAGTTGAAACTGAGTCAACCATATTTGAGGGAATCTTTGTATAACTGGGATTGTACTTGTCAACAATCTGAACAATTGAATAAATGCTGAATGCAATCATTGCAATACCGACAGCAACACCGATTGATGAAAGCACAACCTTACTTGTAGAAACAGCTGTCTTTGCATTTATTGCATTATTTTCGCTGACAAACCTACTTATAGCTTCATCATAGGATTCCTGTGAAATTTCACCGGCTTTGAGCTGGTTCAAGCGCACAGCAATCTCGTTATTATTATACCATAATGTGTAATTTTCAAGATTACTCAGCTTCGTTGTTGCAATAGCGTACTGTTGCTTAAGGAAATGAGCCGAAATACCCATAAGGGCAACACCGCCTACACCGAATAGTGAGGAAATTGTGATATCACCTGCCATATTGCCTGTGAAGCAAGCGAACCAACTATTACCTGTTGCTGCTTCCTCTCTTAAAGCATCGGAGGTAACAGCAACCGCACCTTCAAGAAGGTTCATATCTGTGCCAAAGTATACAGATAAGGGTTCATAATCTTTTTCAACTTCGGCAAGCTTTGCTTCAAGCTCTTCGTCATTCATTTCTACTGCATTATAAACAAGTACTGAATGAACCTGACCTGAAACAGCCATTGCTTTCTGACCCTCTGTCATTGCATCAACAAAGGGATAGAGAAGAGCATAATCAACATCTGTAGTTGTCTCAAAATAGTCACTGTAGGTTGTATCACCGCAGGGAATTGTCTCTAAAGCAACATCAAAGCTAAGAAGAAGAGTTACAATATATTCAGGCATAAGTAATGCTGCTTCTTTTTCTGCTTCTGTCATATCGGGATCTGCTTCGATTTCATCGATTTCAGCAATTGCATCGTCAAGCATCTTCTTGAGCTGCTGAATTTTGCCTGCAAGCTCCTTTGCATCGTCGAAATACTTTGCTTTACCGTAAACAGCTTCATCCTTTGTTGCAGCCTTAATACGCTCAATAAGGTCACCGCCATCAGCAACGCCCATTGAAAGAAGAATGCGGATGTTATTGAGAATATTAGGGTTACCCTTTAAAAGAATATCTGCAAAGCCCTTGTTATCTGCAGGGAAGTTAAGCATATAGTCGCCCATGTATGTTTTTACGCCTTTGTCATTCTCAACATAGTAATAGTTGAGCTGACGGTAAGCAAGCTGTGCTTCCTTTTTGCCTGCCTTATAGTTTTCTGCAAACTCCTTAGCAGCAATACGAATATTGTTGACCTCTGAGCTATATGTATCCATTGCTTCCTCGAAGATGGTTTCATAGTCAGAGATATTGAAGCCACCCTTCATATTCATAACTCTTACATCTGTGATAGCATCGTCAACATTTTTTGACTTCATATAGCCGAGATAAACAGCCTTACTGCCACCGGGATTAAGGTTTTTGTCGAGAACTGTGTAGCCTGCCTCTGCAAGAATTGCTTTTGCTTCGTCTGCCGTGGATGCTTCTGCCATTTTGAGGTCACTTAAATAGTAAGTAACTCTGCCGGCACTTGCGGGCATTACCATTGTTATGCACATTGTCACAACAAGAAGCATACTGATTAATATTTTTGATAATTTCATACGTCGCGTCTCCTTTTTAAATTTTGACTTTAATATAATTATACACATAGCCGATTACAAACTTCTTACAAACAATGCAATATATACATTTGCTGCAAAAACAAGAATCTATGGATGAGAAATTATAACAAATCGCCTTCATTTATCTTCCAGATAACGTCTGTGCAATCTTTAATGTACTGATTCCAAGTAAGCTTATTGACTATTTCATCAAAATTACTCAAAGCACCCGATTCATAAAGAATATGTAACTCATCACCGATAAAAACAATACCCTCTGCGCCGGGAAGGTTATCGTGAAGCGTGAAGTTGTTTTCATTTACATAAACAGTATTTTCGGTGAAGTTTACTGTTGCTACGGCTACTGCAGCTCCTATGCTGCCGTCTGTGGTTCTTGACAAATACATCTTATATGTATCATCGTCAATTTTTCTGAAATAAATGCCCTGAATGCAGTCCATTGTGTTATCCACATTTACAACATTACTTGCATTGTTTTTAATGGATTCCAAAGCTGCCCATTCTTCTTCTGAAGAGTCGCCTGAAAGCTTATAGCCTAAGATAGCGTTAAAATACTCATCATTCGGCTTCCATACCCAATCCTTACCTATAAATCCCATTTTTGCCAATGCGGGGCTCAAGGGTGAGGCTGAATAGAAATTACCTGCCCAAAGAATACCGTCGGAAACACTGACATATGCTGAATAAGTTACACCAAGCTGACCGAAATTCAGTGTATCCCTATAGGCAATATCTTTAACTGTACCACTTTCTACATCCAAGTCACTAAGTGGGAAATATGCAACACCGCAATCGCTTGTAACATAGAGATTATAGTCTGAAACAGCGATACCACCGGCGTGACACTGCCACATTTCGCCGTCGGGAGTGTAAAGATTAAACTGAGCTGCAAAATTTCCCGTCTCTCTGTCAAGAGCAAAAATTACACTTGGATTTTCTTCGCTTTTATCATATGACGAAACGAGAATCCAATCCTTTTCTGGCAGATAAGTAAGACCCTGAGGTATCATATCCTCAGTCTGACCGGGTACAAGATAGTTGGGATTACCGTTTGTGCCGTCCATAGGAACTGCGGAACCTGAAAGATAATTCGGTATATATGATTGGTTGAGGGTTTTCCAGTCAGCCATAACATGCTCACGCTTAAAGCCTGTGGTGACATCATCCTCATATACAACCTTTTCTGAAGAAGCATCAGTAACAGCACCTTGTGAGTGTTTATCCGCCGTGTAATCAATTACCGCAAGCTTAAGTGTAAGCACAGCTGCAATAATCACAAATATCACCAAAATTACAACAAGAGCTCGTTTAACAATTTTATTCATTTTAATCTTCCTTTATCTGTATGTATTTTCAATCGGTTGGTCATATTCAAAGCTGATAATTTTTACATCATCGTCTGTATAATCGAAGAAAGCTTCGTTTGAAGGTTCTCCTGATTTGATATAAAGATAAGGCTCAGGCTTATCTTTGCCGGACATTATATAATAATTCGGGTCAGACATAAAAAACTCAGGACAAATATCAAGACCAACCATAATTACGCCCTTATCGGTTGTTTTGATATCATAATCGGTAAAACCATCGTGGCCCTTTATGTAGCCGTTCCAGTCTCGGCCTATACCGTCAAGAGCCTTGCTTACACCCTCAAATTCACATACATAGGTGCCTTCAATTTTCTTTGTTTCACCATCAACCTCATAAGTGAGAGCAAAATCGAATTCACTCTCTCTGATATCCGGTTTAGGAATGCTTCTGAAAGTACCATTGAAAGCTCCGGCAATCAACCCTGAGATTATCAAACCTAAAATAAGACCAATTCCTAATCCTAAAGCTACGCCTTTAAACGTTACTTTTTTCATATATCTATCTCCTTTATAAACAAATCTATAGTAATATTATGCACACAGGTTATTACAAACTACTTACAAATAAAGTATAAATAAAAATTTTTCAAAAAAATCCATACATACAAGAAATTTCTCAAATACTTTTTTCATAGAGTACAAAAAAGGTGCGGAGATTATGTCCCGCACCTTTATCCAATTTAAAATATCAATAATGTGTCACACCACATTTGCAAATAGGATTCATCTCGAATAAATACCAGAAGAACTGAATAATCTTCCAGATAAAGCCCATAAAGCCTGATTGATGACAAATATGGTCGCAAGCGATGTCTGTAGGTTCTTCAGGTGTGTCGGGTGTAGGCTCATCAGGAGTGGGTTCTTCAGGTTTTTCGTACTCATAGCCACAACCATTGTCACAGATATAGTCACCATTTTCGTCTATGTGAGTGAGAGCATCAACTGCAACTGTTTCTCTGTCAAGCTCTTCACCGCAATCATCACAGTAAACAACGAGGTCGTATGAGCCTGCTACATCGCACTTGGGAGCTACTTCGTTTTCAACTACAACTTCACCCTTATTATGTCCGTTAGGTGCGACCTCATTTGCAACATATGTATCACCGCAAGATGTGCAAGTGTATGTTGTATAACCACCATTTTCACAATCGGGTGCTGTTACTACCGCTTTGTAACCATGTCCGAGAGCTATGACAGTTTCCTGTGCCACAAAAACTTCACCGCACTCCTCACAATGCTTACCCTCGGTAAGACCTGTCTCAGTGCATGTGGGTGCAACACTGTCAATTACCGCAACAGTGTGTCCTTTTGCATCGGTAGGCTCTTCTTCTGTGGCAGTTTTGCAGAAAACACATTCACGGACGTTTGTACCCTTCTGTGTGCATGTGGCTGCTGTCACTTCCTTCCACTCACCGAAAGTATGGAACGGGACAATGGGAACAGTCTTGCCGTCTGCAAGCTTTTCTCCACAGTCAGAACAAAAGAGATCTCCTGTGAAGCCTTCTTCAACACAGGTTGGCTCAGCGGTTCCTCTGAATTCCGTATTAAGGTGATTGCAATCTTCAAAAGGAACAAAAAACAGACCATTTTCCTCAGCATATGCCTGTGCTGTACTGCCTTCATAACCGTGGATGACAATAACAGATATTGTATCTTCGGGTTCTATCTCAAAAAAGTCTTCGTATTTTTCGAAAAAAGCGTTCTGTTCTTCTTCTGTTGCTCCCTTGATATAAAGCAATGTTGACTCAGCAAGTATCTTAGCATACATTTCCGCAAACTCCTTCGTTGTCATCGAAGGCGCTATCATTGACTCTTCCGGAATCATATCATCACTGATAACTGTATCGGGATTGTAAAAATAAAGATCTGTTACAAGGAATGCTGAACTAAACGCATATTCGCCTAAAAACTCAATACTTTCGGGAAGATCGATTTTTTCAATCAGCATACAACCGGAAAAAGCATCACAACCAATTGTTGTTATCTGATCAGGAATATTGATTCGTTTAAGCAGCAAACATTCAACGAAAGCACCTTCACCAATGGTTGTGATTGTGTCGGGAAGAGTGATTTCTTCAAGGCTGTAACATGAGCTGAATGTATAGTCCTTTATTTCAGTAACACCTGAAGGAATATTTATGTTTTTCAGACAGAAGCATGAAGCAAATGCGCCGGCACCGATTGATGTTACTGTTTCGGGGATGAGAATACTCTCAAGTAAATACACTTCAGCAAAAGCTTCGTCAGCAATTGCTGTGACAGGACAGCCCTCTATTGTTTCGGGAATAACCATATCGCCGCTGAACTGATCATAACAATCTGTGATTGTTACTTCACCGTCAATGACCTCATATGACAAACACAGAGAAGAATCGGGGGTGCCTTCAAAAGCATTAAACGCAATTTCGTTCTCCTGTGCATAGAAAGAAGCTGAACTATTATTATAGCCGTGAATCACAACGTCAAGAATGCAGTCTTCAGCTTCGTCGGAAGCATCTTCAAATTCCTGCTCTTTTTCAGCAATTTCTTCTTCGGTATAATCATCGCTGACATACATTTTGTTCAGTTCTGCAAACATATCTGCATATTCGGCAGCAGTAATATCAGAAAATCTGATACCTTCTGTATCAATAGCACGGTCATTAATATCCGCAATGGGATTATAGATATATATATCTTCCAGAGAAAGACAGGCTTCAATTGCACCTTCTTCTATGCTTTTTACATTAGCGGGAACGCTTATGCTCCTGAGTGTATAGCAGCCTGAAAGAACACCTTCATTCATCACAGAAAGACCGGAGGGAATATTTATACTTTCAATGTTTATGCAGAAAGCAAACGCATAGTCACCTATGTATGTAATGCTATCGGGAAGAACAATATTCTCAATACTGTAACAGTCACCGAATGCATTGCTTCCGATGGTTTCAAGCGATTCGGGAAGTGAAATCTCTTCAAGAGAAATACACGTTGAAAATGAACTATCGCCAATTTCAGTCAGACTTTCAGGGAATTTAATACCCTCAAGCTTAAAGCAATTTGCAAAAGCAAGCTCGCCGATTGCGGTAACGGGATAACCCTCGATTGTGTCAGGGATTACAACATCTCCGATTACGGATTCGTCACAATCAGTGATTGTAACTTCTCCGTCATTGATTTCATAAGTCAGATAATCGGAGATGTTTTCATCTGCGGCAAAAGCCGAGATATCCGTCATCGTAGCCATTGAAATTATCATAACAAATGTCAGCAAAAATGATATGATGTTTTTCTTTGAATTCATAAAAAAGCCTCCAAGTCGTATTCAATATTGACTTAAGTTTAATTATACATACAAGAGATTACAAACTTCTTACAAATAAACCTAAATTAAAAATTTTTCAAAAAAATCCATACATACGAGAAAATTCTCAAATACTTTTTATCATAGAATGCAAAAAAGGTGCGGAGATTTAACCCCGCACCTTTTTGGATGCCTTTTGATATGATTTATTCAGCTAAATCAACACTTTGGCTTTCACGCTTTTTCTTAAGTTTTACATAAATAACTGCACCTGCTGCGGCAACAAGAAATGCAGCAATTACCACAACGGAGCCTGTGCCGAGCATTGAGCCCATATACGATAAATTTGATTTCAATTCACGGCAAGCGATAAGATAAATATAATCACCGCCTGCAGACTCATTAACATCCTGAGCTACTGCATTCTGATTTGTAACAATGTCTTCTCTGTACAGAATGTTGCCGTCGCGATGCTCCATGTAGCCCCGGAAGGTTTCATCGCCTACCTTAATGTCAATCAAGGGGCTGGTATTTACAATATCAGACCTTTTGGTTGAATAGAGGTAAATATACTTGCCACCTGCTTTATAGTTCAGGTCAAGATTTGAAACAAGTGTAAACTGATTCCAGTTCTGATCCGGATTTTTACTATCATTTGTCAGTGTGAGGGCGTAGATAGCATCGTTTTTATCAGCTGTTCGCTTCATTCCCATATAGATGTAATCTCCGCCTGCATCTTCGTTAAGGTCCTTTTTGATAATATCGGTGTAGCCTGCTTCAAGAAGCTTCGTCGCCGCCTCAAGATCTCCGCTTGAATCAGCAACAACATTGATGCTCTGAATATAAGGCTTATCAGCACCCTCACGCTTAAATGAAAGCTGATTGCCGTGCATAAAATAGTCATCTTCAACGAAGATTTCAGCTCCGCCTGCCTTCTCATTCTCATTGTAAGCAGTTATAAAATGCTTGTTGTCC
>JAZQUC010000055.1:0-1976 GCA_045631075.1 Candidatus Fimenecus sp.
CTTCTTGATTTTGATGATTTTGAGGTGATAGATCAGATTGAGATGAGCGGCTTTGATATTAAGGCAGAAAACAGTGCTCTTGCAACACCTGTCAAGCCGTTCAGAGTTCAGAATTCACAGTTTGACGGCAAAAACCTTACTGTTGACCTTAAACCGCTTTCATGGAATGTAATTAGACTTGCAAAAAGAAAATAATTGTTGTACAATATAAAGTGATTTTAAATAATAACGAAAGAGTGATTTTATGGCTTCAAAATGTCCTGAATGCGGACATACCCTTAAATTTTGGAATGTTAAGGCTGAATGCCCGAAATGCGGCGTAAACATTGCTAACCATCAGTGGGAAAAAAGACTTAATGACGATGCTGATTTTGCAGAGAATGCGTTTGCAAAATTTCATTATAAGCTTCAGAACTTCAAATCTTCTGTTGTTGGTTCAAAGCTTCGTATAGCTCGTCTTATTCTTACATTTGCACCACTTATTGCACTTGTTCTTCCGCTTTATAATTTTAAACTCAGTCTTCCTTTTAACAGCAGTGAAAAATCAATCTCATTTTTAACATTCGTTCTTGATTATCTTCTTAAGACTGATATCGGAAGTGTTATTAAGCTTATGGGCGGTGAGGTGTTAGGAACAGCTGCAACAATGGTTGTGGTAGCTTGCGTGCTTATGCTTCTTGCCGTTGTATTCGGTGTTCTTAATTTCTTCGTGTTGCTTATTGCAGGTATCAAGATGAAATATGTTTTCAACATTGTTCTCAATGTTCTTGCTACTGTTTGCTGGGGTGTTTCTGCTGTGTTCTTTGCACAGTTCACATCTGCTTGTGTTGAACTTGGTGGCGGAATAGTTACAGAATGCAGTCTTGATTTTGGCTTTATTGTTGGTTGTGTTCTTTTCCTTGTGAATGTTGCAATGAATGTTGTTGTTGGTAAAGGACTTAAAAAACAGTTTAACGAACAGCCTTCATTGGAAGAATTCGTTGCTAACGAAATTGCTGAACTCAGAAAATCATAAAATCAGTTCATAAAATAATTTGTCCCTCTCATAGGCTTTATGGGAGGGATATTTTTATGTTCTATAAAACGGTTTCAGGACAAAAAATAATGACGGTTCTTTCTGTTTTACTTGCAATTACTGTTATGTCGGGACTTGTGGCAGGACAGTATGTTTCGTCAGCATCAGCCACAAAAAAACTACCCATATACTCGGTGCAAACGGACAAAAAACAAGTTGCAATCACATTTGATGCTGCATGGACAAATCAGGATACGGATGAACTGATAAAAATACTTAAAAAGCACAAAGCAACTGCAACATTTTTCATTGTAGGTGATTGGGCAGAAAAGTTTCCCGAAAGTGTAAAGGCTTTTTATGACGCAGGTCACACAATAGCAAATCATTCTGATACTCACAAGGCATTTTCAAAATGTTCACGGGAAGAAATACGAAAAGAAATTGTCAGTTGCAACGAAAAACTTGAGAAAATAACAGGCGAAAAAATCACATTGGTACGAGCACCGTCAGGGGACTACACAAGAGTGAGTCTTGAAGTTGCAGAGAGCCTTGGAATGCAGACTATTCAATGGAATTGTGACAGCCTTGATTATACGAAAATATCCGTTAAAGAAATTGTAAATCGTGTTGTAAACGGCACACAAAACGGCTCTATAATACTTTTTCATAATGGCGTTGAGAATACTGCCGAAGCACTTGACAGAGTGCTTACAGAACTCTCAAAACAAGGCTTTTCATTTGTGTCCGTCAATGATTTGATATATAAGGATAACTACTACCTTGACCACACAGGAAAGCAAATCCAGAATGAATGATTTTAAATTATAATTTGTCGGGGAGTTTAATCTGGTAAATCGTTTACCAATATGAATGGATTTGTAGGGGACGATGCCTACATCGTCCCGTTCCAAAATGTACATTCAAACTACAACGGGTCGCTGTGGGCAGCGACCCCTACATA
>JAZQUC010000056.1:0-7345 GCA_045631075.1 Candidatus Fimenecus sp.
CCCCTACAATATTATTAATTTGGTTGGAATGTAGGGGCGATTCAAGAATCGCCCGAATAAAGTTACCATCACACTTTGGAACGGGTCATTCGTGAATGACCCCTACAAGGTTTTTGTTTTGTTTTAATTTGATGTCATCCCCACAAATTATAATTTGAATTTTTGTTTGGTGATGGTGGGGTGGTGTATGGTTTTAACTTGTGATTTCACTAACTAAACGGTTGAAAAACTGCATAGACTATGATAAAATAATTATTTAGAGAAAACTGAGGTATTCTTATGACAAAAAACGATATCAGAAACCGAGAAAACATTGAATTTCACGAGAAAAACGGTGTTGAAATGCCTTATCATCAGGGTGTTATTATCGAAGAAAATGTGACAATCGGTAAGGGTACAAAAATTCTTCCTAACACTATGATTTTTTCAGGTGTTACTATCGGTGAAAATTGTGTTATCGGTCCTGATACGCTTATAAAAGAAAGTACAATCGGGAATAATGTTAAGCTTAACTGTGTTCAATGCTATCAGTCAGAAATACTTGATGACGCTGATATTGGTCCTTTTGTTCATATAAGACCCAATTCGGTTATTGGTAAAAATGTGCATTTAGGTAATTTCGTTGAAGTGAAGAACTCAAATATTGACGAAAACACAAAGGTTTCACATCTTACCTATGTTGGTGACTCAAATGTTGGTAAAAGAGTCAATTTCGGTTGTGGTACTGTCACAGTAAATTATGACGGAAAGAATAAACACAGAACAACTATCGGTGACGATTGCTTTATAGGTTGCAACACAAATCTTGTTGCTCCCGTTACGCTTTGTGACGGTGCATATACGGCAGCAGGGTCAACAATTACAGAAAATGTGCCATCGGATTCACTTGGTATTGCAAGGGCAAGGCAAGTAAACATAATCGGTTGGCGTGAGAGAAATAAAGACAGATTTAAAAAGTAAAGGATAAATTATGTTCAACAAATTTAGAAAACAGACTAAAACAATGGCTACGGGTACACACGAGTTTCTTATTGTAGGGCTTGGTAACCCAGGTAGTAAATACACTATTACACGACACAACGCAGGATTTTTATGCCTTGATGTGTTGGCTGAAAAATTCGGATTTAAAATCGACAGACTTAAATACAAATCTCTTATGGTTGATACTAACATCAACGGTCACCGTTGCATTGTTATGAAGCCACAGACATTTATGAATAACAGTGGTGAAGCAGTAAGAGAATGTGCTTCATTTTACAAAATTCCACCTGAAAGAGTTATTGTGATTTATGACGATATTTCTCTTGATGTTGGTAAGCTTCGTATCCGTAGAAAGGGTACTGACGGTGGTCACAACGGAATAAAGAGTATTATTTATCACCTTAATTCTGACCAATTCCCACGAATCAAGGTTGGTTGCGGTAAAAAGCCACATCCTGATTATGACCTTGCTGACTGGGTACTTTCAGAATTCAAAAAAGACGAGCAGAAGGCACTTTTACCTGCACTTGAAAACGCGTGTAAGGCACTTGAGCTTATGCTTGATAACAATACAGAAAAGGCAATGAACTTATACAACAGTTAGGTTAAAGTTATGTCAGCATTTCTTGAAACAATTAAAAATTCAGCAGAATACAAGGGCGTTGAAAACAGTATTAAAAAGGGTTTTCTTCCGCAAGGTGTTTTAGGGTTAATTCCCGTAATGAAGGCACACATAATTTCTGCGTTAACAGGGGGTCTTGAAAAAAAGGCCCTTGTAGTCGTGCCTGATGACGCTACTGCAGTGCGACTTTGTGAGGATTTAGGCACATTCGGTGTTTCTGCACTTCACTACCCTGCTCGTAGCCTTTCGTTTTACACAACAGATTCACAAAGCTATGAATATGAGCAAAAGAGAATCAAAGTGCTTCGTCGAATGCTCGATAACCGTTGTGATATAGTTGTGGCAAGTGCCGAAGGTGCACTTTCATATACTGTTCCACCTGAAATTTTAAAACAGAAAAGCGTTCTTCTTAAAAAAGACGAAGACACAACACTTGAAAATATTATTATGTCACTTAACTGTGCAGGCTACACAAGGGTTGACGCTGTTGAGGGCGTTGGTCAATTCTCGGTCCGTGGTGGTATCGTTGACTTTTTCTCACCTGATGACGAAGAGCCTGTGCGTATTGAATTATGGGGTGACACAGTTGATACAATGTGTCATTTTGATGTATCAACACAAAGACGAACAGTTAATATTGACGAAATTTTAATTGCTCCGTCAAAGGAAATTATAATTGACGATAATAATGAGCTTATTGAAAAAATCGAAAAATTAGCATCTTCAATCCGTGGTAAAAAGACGGATATTATCCGTGAAAAATTATACGCAGATATTGACAGACTTAAAGGCGGTCTGTCCGTTGGCTCTGCCGATAAATATTTACCGCTGATTTATTCTCCTGCTACAATTTTTGACTATGCAAAGGATTATCTTCTTTTTGCAGTTGAAACAGGCGGAATAAAAGAAAAAGTGTCTTCTTCACAAAAGCTTTTACTTGAAGATATCAAGGCTTGTGTTGAAGAAGGAACACTTTGTAAGGGACTTGACAAATTCTGCCTTACTTTTAATGAATTGGTAGAAAAATATCAGGAATTTGGTGCAACATATATTGATAATTTTGCAAGAGGCAGTTTTGATACTCCTGTAAAGAGTCTTACCACATTCAACGGAAACACCTTACCTGTATGGAACGGAAAACTCGATGTACTTATGGAAGACATAAAGCCTGTCAACACAAACGACAGCACAGTTGTGGTGTTTGCAGGTACTGAAAAAAGTGCAAAAAATCTTGCAGATGCTTTGGAAGACGAGAATTTTGTTTCAGTTTATTTTTCACAAATTCCTGTAAAATTCCCAAAAGGTGCAATCTGTGTTCTTGCAGGTTCACTTTCTTCAGGTTTTTCATACAGAAACGAAAAATTGTATGTTTTCACATACTCAAAAATATATCAATCTACTTCTCGCAAGAGAAAAACAGGCTTTAAGGCAAGGGATACAATTCACTCACTTGATGAAATCAAAAAGGGTGATTATATTGTACACGCAGTTCACGGTATCGGTATTTTTGACGGTGTTACACAACTTGAAGCCAACAAAATCATAAAGGATTACATCAAAATCAAGTATGCAAAAAGTGACGTGCTTTATGTTCCTGTTACTGAGCTTGATTTGGTATCGAAATATATAGGACCGCACGAAGATGACGGCAAGGCACTTAAGCTTAACCGTCTTGGCGGTGGTGAATGGGAAAAGACAAGAAGCAAGGTCCGTACTGCCGTTAAGGATATGGCTGACCAACTCATAAAGCTTTATTCACAACGACTTCACAGTGAAGGTTATGCATTCTCACCTGATATTGATATGCAAAGGGATTTTGAACGCAGATTCCCATATGAAGAAACAGGTGACCAGTTACGAAGCATTGACGAAATCAAAAGTGATATGGAAAAATCATATCCTATGGACAGACTTCTTTGTGGTGACGTTGGTTTTGGTAAAACCGAAGTGGCTTTGCGTGCAGTTTTCAAATGTATTGCAGACGGAAAACAATGTGCGATTTTAGTACCAACTACAATTCTTGCATTACAGCATTACCAGACAATCCTTAAACGATTTGACGGCTTCCCAATTGAAGCGGAAATGCTTTCCCGTTTCCGTACACCAACACAACGGGAAAAAATTATAAAAAGAGTCAATGCAGGTTTTGTTGATATTATCGTTGGTACACATTCACTTATATCCAAAAAAGTCAAGTTTAAAGATTTAGGTCTTTTGATTGTTGACGAAGAACAGCGTTTCGGTGTTGCACAGAAAGAAAAACTTAAAGAGCTATTCCCTGGTGTTGATGTGCTTACATTATCTGCTACACCAATTCCACGAACACTTAATATGGCAATGTCGGGAATTCGTGATATGTCCGTAATTGAAGAAGCACCGTCTGACCGCTCACCTGTTCAGACTTATGTTGTTGAACACAATATGCCACTTCTTTGTGAAGCTATGGAAAAAGAGCTTCGTCGTGGTGGTCAGGTTTATTTCCTGCACAACAGAGTTGACACAATTGATGGTGTTGCGAATCAGATTCAGGAGCAATTACCTGATGCTCGGATTTCTGTTGCTCACGGCAAAATGAACGAAGAACAGTTAAGTGACATCTGGCGTGACCTTATGGATGGTGAAATCGACATTCTTGTTTGTACTACCATTATCGAAACAGGTGTTGATGTGCCAAATGCCAATACTTTAATTATTGAAGATGCTGACAAATTAGGACTTGCACAGCTTCATCAGTTGCGTGGTCGAGTTGGTCGAAGTGCAAGACGAGCAAGTGCATATCTTACTTATAAGCGTGACAAAAATCTTTCGGAAATTGCGTATAAACGATTACAAGCAATCCGTGAATATACTGAATTCGGTTCGGGCTTTAAAATTGCTATGCGTGACCTTGAAATCCGCGGTGCAGGTAACTTACTCGGTGCACAACAGCACGGTCATCTTGCATCCGTTGGTTACGATATGTATATGAAGCTTTTAGGTGAAGCAATAAGTCAGCAAAAGGGTGAAAAGCCAAAGGAAAAAGAGTGTCTTATTGACCTTCAGATTAACGCTCACATTCCTGAAAAATATATTTCTGCACTTCAGCAACGACTCTCAATTTACCGACGAATTGCGGATATCCGTTCATTTCAGGACGCAGAAGATGTCCGTGACGAGCTTCGTGACCGTTACGGTGATATTCCACCATCAGTTGAGGGACTTATTGAGGTTTCACTTTGCAGAAATACTGCTGCTTCCCTTGGAATTTACGAAATCGGTCAGCGTGGTGACATACTCTATCTTTACTGTGAAGAAATCAACACAGCTTTGGTGCTTGATATTTCTTCTGTGCTTCGTGGTCGTGTGGGACTTACAAAGACCGGTAAAAAGAGTATCAACATCAAGAAAAAGGATGGTCAGGATTCTCTTGACACACTTAAAGAAATATTTACAGCAGTTGAAAGTACAAGGATTGATACAAAATGATTGGAACAATAGTTAATACTGCCACTATTCTTACGGGAAGTGTTATCGGCAGTTTGCTAAAAAAAGGTATTAAAGAAAAATATACAAGCTGTCTTATGAATGCAATGGGACTTGCAGCGGCAGGTATCGGTATAAATTCTGTTGTACAGAATATGCCAAACAGCAAATATCCCGTTTTGTTTATTGTAAGCCTTGCATTGGGTTCACTTTTCGGCAATATGATTGATTTGGACAAGCGTTTTAATGCCCTTACAGAGAAAAAAGGTAAAAGCGAGTTGGGAAAAGGACTTTCAACTGCAATTCTTCTTTTCTGTATTGGTAGTTTGTCGATTTTAGGTTCTATCAATTCAGCACTCAACAACGACCATACATATCTTTTTACAAATGCAACACTTGACTTTGTTACAAGTATGGTTTTAGCATCAACATACGGAATAGGAATAGCACTTGCAGCGCCTGTGCTTTTCTGTTGGCAAGGCAGTATTTATTTACTCGCAAAATTTTTAGGTGAGTTTATGAGTCCTGAGCTTATGTGTGAAATCAGCGTTGTTGGTGGATTCTTAATCGCATCATCAGGTCTTGCAATTCTGAACATTAAGAACTTAAAGACACTTAATATGTTACCTGCGCTCTTGATTCCACCTGTGTGGTTTGTTATAATGTGGTTAATTTCATTGATATAAAGAGAGGAAGTTTATTATGAAAGCAAAGAAATTTTTTAAAGGCTTAGCAAAGGTTTTAGCAATCTTTTTATGCATCTGTCTTGTTATCGGTTGCGTAAACTTTGTTGTAAACAAGATTTATAACAAGAACAAAATCGCATATGCAGCATCATTTGAGGCTGTTGAAATTGAAAATCAGTTAGTACCCCAAAAGGACGAAAACGGTAACTGGACATTTACTACTGACCGTGAATTAAAAATTATGCACCTTACTGACATTCACCTTGGCGGTGGCTGGCTTTCAGGTAAAATGGACACGATGGCACTTAACGCAGTTGCACAGATGATTCGTGTTGAAAAGCCTGACCTTGTTATTGCTACTGGTGATATCGCATATCCTGCACCTTATGAAACAATGTCACTTAACAACCTTCCACCTCACACAGCTTTTGCAACACTTATGGAAAGCCTTGGTGTTTACTGGATTCCTACTTTTGGTAACCACGACTCTGAATTCTACAGTCCTTATGACAGAGAAGCAATTTCTGAATTTTACAGTAACCCTGACTTCAAATACTGTTTATATCAGGATGACGACAACGGCATCTATGGTTGTGGTAACAGCGTTATCAATGTTAAAAATTCACAGGGAATTATCACTCAGTCACTTTTTGTAATTGACTCTAACGCATACACAGGTGACGGTCTTATTGATATGCTTGCGTGGGAATATGACAACATTCACGAGGACCAGGTACAGTGGTACAAAACAACTGTAGAAGGCAACAAGGAATATAACAAAAACCTTATTGCTACTATGGAAAACAGTGATGAGCTTATGGAAAAATTTGGTGAGCTTAACACATTACTCTTCTTCCATATTCCTATTGCTGAATACGGTGATGCTTGGTTTGAATATTTAAACAACGGTTACAAAGATACAGAAGATGCAAAGCTTATCTATGGTACTGCAGGTGAATCAGGTGATGTTGTTTACAGCAGTGACCTTCCTGACGAGCTTTTCGAAACAATGTTAGAGGTTGGTGGCAAACACGGTACTTTCGTTGGTCACGACCATGTAAACAACTTCTCAATGGAATATAAGGGTATTCGTCTTACATACGGTATGAGTATTGACTACCTTGCATATCTTCGAATTCACAAGCTTGGCTCACAGCGTGGCTGTACAATGATTACAGTAAATCCTGACGGCACATTCGAACAGGTTGCTGAAAATTATTATCAGGACAAATACGACCACGAAGCACGCGAAGAAGTTACAATGCAGGTGCTTAACGAAGACCACAAATAAACTGAATAATAAAAAAGGAGCCTTCCATACGGAGGCTCTTTTTTGTTGGTGAGTTGGAGTTTGTCGGGTAAATGCAGAATGCAGAATTCAGAATGCAGAATTAAGGAACTGCGTTGCGATTATAAAACATAACAAATATGATTATGTATGTAGGGGTCGCTGCCCACAGCGACCCGTTGTAGTTTGAATGTACATTTTGGAACGGGACGATGTAGGCATCGTCCCCTACAATATTATTAATTTGGTTGGAATGTAGGGGCGATTCAAGAATCGCCCGAATAAAGTTACCATCACACTTTGGAA
>JAZQUC010000057.1:0-10048 GCA_045631075.1 Candidatus Fimenecus sp.
CCTGCAAGAAAAACATTTCAGGCAATAAGAATTGAAGTAAATGATGAACTTTCAACTCTCAGTCAGGCAGTTGATGATATGTTCCATAGTCTTAAAGTTGGCGGAAGACTTTCAATAATTACCTTCCATTCTCTTGAAGACAGAACGGTTAAAGAAAAGTTCCGTGAATTTACTGTGGGATGTACTTGTCCTAAGGAATTTCCGATTTGTGTTTGTGGGAACACACCTCAAGGAAAAATAATAAACAAAGGCGTGTCAGCTAAACAGTCAGAGCTTGATGCGAATAACAGAAGTCGAAGTGCAAAGCTTCGCACAATCGAAAGATTGCGATAAAAAGACAGAAGGAAGAGAAGTATGGCGCAACAGAACAGAAATGCATATGCATACAATAATTATAGCCAGAATGCAAAAATTCATAATATAAACGGCTCTGCAGCGCCAAAGATGAAACCCGCACCGCAGAAAAGACCTGCTCTTGAGCTTGTTAAAAAGACAAGGAAAACAGCAGCTCAGGTGCGTCAGCAGACTGCTGAGGACACAAAGCGTGTTTTAAAAGCTATGTGTATTGCAACTGCAATTTTCCTTTTTATGGTTCTTGCAATTTACAGCCGAGTTCAGCTTGATGAAATCAATCGTGAAATCAGTGCTGTTGAAAATAAAATGGAACTTGCAAAAAGTGATGCGATTAAGATAAATAATGAACTCAATGCGATAGTTTCAATTAATAATGTTGAAGATTATGCCGCAAATCAGCTTGGTATGGTAAAAGTTCAGGATTATCAGGTTGTGTATATTGATTTATCATCACAGGACTATGTTGCAAAAGTAAACGGTAAAACCGTTGATAAGGTAATAAACGATAATTAAAAATAATATATTGAAATGATGGAGAGTCAGGATGAAATATCCTGTGCTCTCGTTGTTTTATTTTAAATACTAATTTTTGATAAGGGATGTGACTATAAAATGAACAGAAAACCGACTAAAGCTATGAAAATGCGTTCAATAAGAGCATTTTTGATTTTTTGTGTTGCATTACTTGTTATGATTGGAAATCTTTTCTGGATTCAGATTATAAAAGGTGAGGAATTCCGCCTTAAAGCCGAGCGAAATCAGTTAAGTGATACTGTTATTGCGGCGAATCGTGGTACAATTTATGACTCAAATATGAAGGTAATTGCACAAAGTGCCTCTGCGTGGCTTGTTTATATCAATCCATCAAAGGTTGAAACTGATGAACAGAAAAAACTGCTTATCGATGGATTTGTGAAAATTTTTGACCTTAATGAAGAAACAGTAACAAAAAAAGTAAACCGTAAAGAAAGCGGTTACGAAAAAATTATCGGTCAGATTGATAACAAGAAAAAGGAAGAGCTTCAGCAGTATATCAGCGACCACAAAAGCTCTAAAATCGGCAGTATCATAGGCATTGACCCTGATACAAAAAGATACTATCCTTTAGGCACATTTGCTTCAACAATTATTGGTTTTACAGGTTCAGAAGATATCGGTCGTTCAGGGCTTGAACTTAAATACAATGACACCCTTACAGGTGAAGCAGGAAGAATCATTACAGCAAAAAATGCTCGTAACGGTAAAATGCCTAATGATTACGAAACAATTTATGATGCTCAGCAGGGATACAGCCTTGTGCTTACAATTGATGAGGTAATTCAGTATTATCTTGAACAGCAGTTGGCACAGGCAGTAACTGAAACTCAGGCAAAATATGCATACGGTATCGTAATGGATGTTAAAACAGGTGCAATTCTCGGTATGTCAACAATGCCTGACTATGACCTTAATTCACCATATAAAGTAAGTTCAAATTCTGTTCTTGAACAGATTAAGGAAATCGAAGACGATGCCGAAAGACAACAGGCAGAAACAAACGCATTGTATTCACAATGGAGAAACAGAACAATAACAGATACTTATGAGCCAGGTTCTGTTTTCAAGCTTTTCGTTGGTGCAGCAGCCCTTGAAGAAGGTATTATGACAGTTGATTCAACATATAACTGTTCAGGTACAATTAAAGTTGCAGATTATAATCAGAACTGCTTTAATCATAAGGCTCACGGTACACAGACAATTTTTGAAGCAATGCCAAACTCATGTAATACATTCTTCATTACAATGGGTCAAAAGCTTGGCAAAGAAACCTTCTCAAAATATTTCCAGGCATTTGGATTTACAGAAACAACAGGAATTGACTTGCCATCTGAAGCAAAGCCTGTTGCAGGAAAAACATATTACGATGTTCCGAATATGGGTATTGCCGAGCTTTCTTCTGCATCATTTGGTCAGACATTCCAGGTAACACCAATCCAGATGATAACAGCAGTTGCATCATTGGGTAACGGTGGTAAGCTTATGCGACCATATGTTGTATCAAAGGTGCTTGACGAAGACGGTAATATTGTTTCAGAAACTGAACCATTCGTAAAAAGACAGGTAATATCAGAAAAAACAGCTGATATTATGAAAGATGTTATGGAACAGGTCTGCGTATGGGGTACAGCAAAAAATGCCTATGTGGCAGGTTATCATATAGCTGGTAAAACAGGTACAAGTGAAAAAATCGGTGCAAACGCAAAGGACGAAAATGTAGCTTCATTCGCAGGCTTTGCTCCTGCAAACAATCCGCAGATTGCTGTTTTTATCGCACTTGACGAACCACAGTACTATGCAACAGGTGGTTCAGGTGCAGCACCTGTGGCAGGTCGAATTTTTGAAAATATTCTTGCTTATCTTAATATCGACCCTGAATATACAGACGAAGAATTTGCACAGGTAACTGTAACAGCACCAAATCTTATCGGTGAAAGTACAGATACAGTTAAATCAAAGGCAACAGGATTTACAGTTAAAATCGTCGGTGACGGTGAAACAGTAATTTCACAGATGCCATCATCAAGTCAGTCAATGCCAAAGGGTGGCGTTATTGTAGTATATACAGAAGAAAATGCTGAAAAGCAGACAGCAACAGTTCCTGACCTTACAGGTCTTACATTGACCGAAGCAAACCGAACAGCCATTAATGCAGGCTTTAATATTAAGGTTGCAGGTAATACACAGGGTTCAGGTAAAATGCTGTCCTACAAGCAAAGCGTTCCTGTGGGAACAGTGGCTGAAACAGGATATGTTATAACGGTTTATTTCCGTTCCGACGAGGTAATTTCGGACTAAATTTAACAGAGGTAAATACAATGAAACTTTCTTCACTTCTAAAGGGTGTGAAAACACAGGATGTGTATGAAGAAAGGGAAGTTGAAAGAGTAACGGATAAGGATAATGACAATTTAAAAAATGCACTTTTCGTCTGTGTTGACGGTAACAGAGTTGACGGTCATTCACTTGCTGTAAATGCTGTGAAAAACGGTGCTGTTGCAGTGTTAACAAATCGGGATTTGGGTATCAATGAGCAAATTATTGTTGAAGATACAAGATGTGCATTTTCGATTATCGCATCAAATTTTTATGATAATCCGTCAAAAAAACTAAAGGTAATCGGCATCACAGGAACCAACGGAAAAACCTCAACAAGCTTTTTTATCAAGAGTATATTGGAGTCTATTGGTAAAAAATGCGGAATAATCGGTACCGTTGAAAACAGTTGGGGAAACACCAAAAATCAATCAATTCTAACAACACCAGAGCCTATGGAACTAAACAAAATTTTTAGTGAAATGGTAAAGGATGGTTGTGAATATTGTGTTATGGAGGTTTCTTCACAAGCACTTTGTCAAAAAAGAGTTCACGGTATAAGTTTCTGTGCATCAGCTATCACAAATATAACTTGTGAACACCTTGATTATCACGGTTCAATGGAAAATTATATAAATGCCAAGCTCGAACTTTTTGGCCAATCGGATTTTGCTTGTTTAAACATTGATGACGAGCTGATTGTGGAGAATGTCAACAAAATAAATTGTCCTGTGTATTCCTATTCCACTATTGATAATAAGGCAGATTACACAGCAAAAAATATAATCTGTAATGAAAACGGTATCCGATATGAGTTTGTGGGACTTGATTGTATAAGTCGTATTGAGTCATCACTTTTCGGTCAATTCACCGTTTATAACACACTTTGTGCAATATCGGTGCTTGTAAACCTTGGATTTAATATTGAAAAAATCACAAAGGCAGTAAAAAATATTTCGTCGGTAAAAGGCAGATGTGAAAAAGTGCCTGTGCCAAGAAATTATACAGTTATGATAGATTACGCTCACACTCCGGACGGATTAAAAAATATTCTTTCTGCTGTTCGTGAAATTACAAAAGGAAAAATCATTCTCGTTTTCGGTTGTGGCGGTGACCGTGATAAACTTAAACGACCTGAAATGGGTAAAATAGCAGGGGAACTTTCCAATATTGCAGTTGTTACAAGTGACAATCCGCGAAACGAAAATCCTTTACTTATAATAAATGACATACTGTGTGGTATGGAAAAATCAAAAGCAAAAATTGCCGTTATTGAAAATCGTCGTCAGGCAATTGAATTTGCTCTTTCAAAAGCAAAAAAAGGTGACATTGTCCTGCTTGCAGGAAAAGGTCACGAAACATATCAGGTGATAGGGGATACAAAATTCCCATTTGATGAAAGACAGATAATCAAAGATTATTTTAATTAAAATCAGGAGATTACAATGAACTTAAAAGTAACTGAAATTGCAAAAGCATTAGGAACAAATCTTATTTCTGAAAATATAATAGATAATGTTTCAATTGACAGCCGTAATGTAAATGAAACAACATTGTTTTTTGCAATAAAAGGTGACCGTTTTGACGGACACGATTTTGTAAACGATGTTGCAGAAAAAGGCGTAGGTGCAGTTGTCTGTCACAAAAAAGTTGATTGTAATGCTCCCGTCATTTATGTTGAAGATACAAAAAAAGCATTTCTTCAGTTTGCAAATTATTACAGAAACTCAATTGAAGGTTTAAGAGTAATCGGCCTTACAGGTAGTGTTGGTAAAACGACAACAAAGGAAATGGTTGCCTGTGTAATGGAGCAAAGCGGAGAAACCCTTAAAACAGAAGGCAACTTAAACAACGAAATCGGTGTACCAAGAACACTTTTCCGACTCGAAAACACAACAAAAAATGCTGTTATTGAAATGGGTATGGATGGTGCAGGTCAGATTTCAGTCCTTTCAAAATGTGCAAATCCTGATTCTGCAATCATTACAAATGTGGGTGTTTCACATATCGAAAATCTTGGCTCACGAGAAGGAATTTTAAAGGCAAAACTTGAAATTCTTCACGGACTTCCAAAGGGTGCACCACTTTTCCTTAACGGTGATAACGATTTACTTTCAACTGTTAAAACAGATGATTATAAAGTAATTTTCTTCGGTATTGAAAATATAAATTGTGATGTCCTTGCAGAGGATATTACTGAAAACGGACTTTCAACAAGCTTTGTTGCAACAAAAGGTGATATAAGACAAAAAATCACAATTCCGACTGTTGGAATTCACAATGTTTATGATGCTTTGTCAGCCTTTGCAGTAGGTCTTGAATACAATATTTCACCTGAAAATATTGCAAAAGGTCTTGCAAATTATACACCGTCAGGAATGCGACAAAGAATAAAAGAAGTGAACGGAATTACAGTTATTGAAGACTGTTACAATGCAAGTCCAGACTCACAAAAAGCAGGTCTTAATTCACTTTGCAAAATTGCAAAGGGCAGAAAAATCGCAGTTCTTGGTGATATGCTTGAACTTGGCAGTTACAGTGAAACAGCACACAGAAATGTGGGTGAATATGCTGCCGAATGTAAAATTGATATGCTTTTCACATACGGTGAACAGTCAATGTTTATGGCTGATACAGCAAAAAAATCAGGACTTGTGAATGTTTATTCATTTACTGATAAAAATGAACTCGTAAAATCTCTTTTAAGTGAAATTCAAAAAGGTGATACCTTACTTTTCAAGGCAAGTCGTGGAATGAAACTTGAAGAAGTTTTTGAAAAAATATATGAACAATGGGATGTAAAATAAGGAGTTGTTGATATGAATATTTATGTAGCATTAGGTGTCACAGCCGTTTTAAGCTTTATAATTGCATTTTTATTGGGATTTGTGCTTATCCCTTGGCTTAGAAAATTAAAGTTTGGCCAGACAATTCTTGATATCGGCCCTGCATGGCACAAGTCAAAACAGGGAACACCAATAATGGGTGGTCTTATGTTTATCATAAGTACAATTTTGTCAGTTGCTTGTATTCTTGTAACAGACCACTTTATGGGCGGAAAACTTTTTTCAAGTGAACACATTATGCCTGACCAGTTAAAGGTTAAGCTTGTTGCAGGTGTGATTCTTGCAATCGGACTTGGTCTTGTAGGATTTGCTGATGACTACATTAAAGTAGTTAAAAAAAGAAATTTAGGTCTTACAGAAATTCAGAAAACAGTTCCACAGATAGTTCTTATTATTGCGTATCTTGTTGCACTTTATATGAACGGTCTTACTTATATGAAAATTCCTTTCGTTGGTGCTGTTGACCTTAAATGGTTCTTCTGGATTTTTGGCATCTGTGTAATCTATGGTGCAGTTAATGCAGTTAATTTCACAGACGGTGTTGACGGACTTTGCGCAAGCGTAACATCAGTTACAGCTATTGCGTTCTGTATTGCAGCACTTATGACAAAATTCTTTGGAATCAGTATTTTGGCATCAGGTCTTGCAGGTGGTTGTTTAGGATATCTTATATGGAACTACTATCCATCAAAGGTTATGATGGGTGACACAGGCTCAATGTTCTTGGGTGGTATGGTTGTAGCACTTGCATATGCTATTGATTGTCCTATTATCCTTGTGCTTTTCGGTATTATCTATGTAATCGAAGCACTTTCAGATGTTATTCAGATTGGTTATTTCAAACTTACTCACGGTAAGAGAATTTTCAAAATGGCACCAATCCATCACCATTTTGAAATGTGTGGATGGAAAGAACGCAAAATTGTTACAATCTTCTCTCTTGTTAATATGATTGGTTGTGCAGTAGGACTTGCACTCTATTATTACGGAATTATCGACAGATAAAATTATTAAAATAAATTAAAGGCGGTGAGAAAATGGCTACAAAGAGTAATGCAAAAAAGAAAAACAGTTTTATAAATTCAATGTTTGCAAAAGGCTCAATTGATGTTCCTTTCTTTATTATACTTATGGCAATAGTAACGGTAGGTCTTATAATGCTGTTTTCTTCAAGCTATACTTACAGTTATTACAATCGTGGAAGCAGTACAGAAATTTTTACAAGACAGTTAATATTTGCCATAGCAGGTATTGTAATAATGTTCCTTGTATCAAGAGTGAGATACGAGTACTTTAAATTGATTGCTTTGGCTGGTGTTCCGATTTCATATATACTACTTGTGATTGTTTTGTTTCTTCCTGATAGTGTTCAACCAAATTTCTACCGTTGGATTGACCTTAAAATTATCACATTCCAGCCATCGGAAATTGCAAAAATCTGTTTGATTTTGATTTTGGCTTATTGGCTTGATAAAAATCATAAGGCAATTACAGGAAAAGTACCAAGTGAAATGACACTTTGTAAAAAAATTGACCAGTTTTCAAACGGACGACTTGTAATATATAAATCATTTACAAGCGTTATGGCTTACGGCTTTTTTATACTTTCATTTGCTGTGCTTGTTTATCTTGAAAATCACCTTTCAGGTGCAATTCTTATGTTTGCAATCGGTGTTGTAATGCTTTGGTTGGGCGAGGCAAAAGGCAAATGGTTTGCAATTGGTGCTGCTTTAGTTGCTTTGGTAGCTCTCGTACTTATATTAAATCCTGAAATTCTTAAGGAATACGCAGGAGAACGAATTTCAGCGTGGCTTGATAAAGACTCTGATCCACTTGGTGTACGTTGGCAGACAAATAACTCACTTTACGCTATTGGCTCAGGCGGATTTTTAGGAACAGGACTTGGTCAATCAAAACAGAAACATCTTTTCGTTTCTGAACCACAGAACGACTTTATCTTCTCAATTATCTGTGAAGAATTGGGATTTGTAGGTGCAACAGCAATTATTCTTCTTTTTGCTGCACTTATATACAGGGGAATTAAAATCGGTATGAATGCAAAGGACCGCTTTGGTGGATTACTTGCAATGGGTATTGTTTTTCAGGTTGGTATTCAGGTTGCACTCAATATAGGTGTTGTTACTGATTTGCTTCCTAATACAGGTATTTCACTTCCATTCTTCTCATACGGTGGTACATCTCTCGTTATTTTACTTGCAGAAATGGGTATGGTTCTTTCAATTTCACGAAGTTCAAGTCGGCGTGAATAATCAATCCAATCATTTATAAAAAGGTGTGATTTTGCGTGAAATTTATGTTTGTTGCAGGTGGCACAGGCGGACATATTAACCCTGCCATCGCTGTTGCAAAAGAAGTTAAAAGACTTGACCCGTCATCTGAAATTCTCTTTGTGGGAACAGAAGGACGAATGGAAACAACAATTGTCCCAAATGCAGGATTTGATATCAAAACTGTACAGATGAACGGTTTTTCCCGTAATATGACTTTTTCAGGAATTATCGAAAATATCAAAACAGTTATTCTTACATTAAAAGCATATATTGATGCAAAAAAAATTCTCGAAGACTTTAAACCTGACGTGGTTGTGGGATTCGGTGGCTATGTAACGGGACCTGTTCTTAAAATGGCAGTCAGAATGGGTATAAAAACTGCAATCCACGAGCAGAATGCCTTTCCTGGAGTTGCCAATAAGGCTTTGGCAAAGGAAGTTGATAAGGTAATGCTCACATCTCCTGACGCCGAACAGCATATGAAATGTAAAAATCCACCAATTATAACAGGACTTCCTGTAAGACGCGAGATTTTAAAGGCAGACCGTGATTATTCACGAGCATCAATGGGACTTCAAAGTGACGATATTCTTGTCCTTTCAATGGGTGGCTCATTGGGTGCCGATGCAATCAACAAAGCAATGGTCGAAATGCTTGAAATATTAAAAGACGAAAAAAATATCTGTTTCTTACACTCAACAGGCAAGTACGGCAATTGGGTAGGGGACAAACTCCGTGAAATGGATATTCCGTTTGGCAGAGGTACAAACATTCATATCCGTGAATATATCGATAATATGGATGTGTGTCTGTCTGCTTGTGATATAGTAATCAGCCGTGCAGGAGCAAGTTCAATTTCAGAAATTCAGGCTCTTAAAAAACCGTCAATTCTTATTCCGTCACCTAATGTGGCAGAAAATCATCAGTTCCATAATGCTATGGCACTTGTTAAAAATGACGGAGCAGTTCTTATTGAAGAAAAAGACCTTGACGGAAATTATCTTGCACAAAAAATTATGGAGCTTAAAAATGACAGAATTAAGCTTTATCATATTTCGCAGAACGCAGGAAAAGATGCAAAAGTTAATGCGCTTTCTGAAATCTGCAGAATTATAACCTCACTTTAATAACAACTTTTCCACAAACTGCATAGTATGTGACATATAGTGCGTCATACTGTAAAAGGGTGTGTGGAAATTGAATAAATTTATTGTAACAGGTGGGAAACCACTTGGCGGAGAGATAACTGTTCAAGGAGCAAAAAACAGCGTTTTGCCACTTTTAGCCGCTACTATATTATGCGAAGATACAAGTGTGTTACATAATTGTCCAAAGCTATCCGATGTTATGGCATCCATAAAAATACTTAGACATTTGGGATGTATGTGTACGTTTAAGGGAAACAGTATAAGCGTAGATTCTAATGGTTTTAAGTGTAGACGCATACCTGATAAGCTTATGTTGGAAATGCGCTCATCGGTAATATTTTTGGGCGCAATACTTGGAAGATGTGGCTGTGCAATAATAAGCAATCCCGGCGGTTGTGAATTGGGTCCTCGACCTATTGATTTGCATATATCTTCACTTAAAAAATTAGGTGTAACGGTTAAAGAGAGCCATGGAATAATTGAGTTTAATGCTCCGGGTGGACTTATAGGAAATGAAATAAATCTATCTTTTGCAAGCGTTGGCGCTACTGAAAAT
>JAZQUC010000058.1:0-6419 GCA_045631075.1 Candidatus Fimenecus sp.
GTCTTCAGGCTTATATTCTGTAAGACACTTTGCAAGAGCCTGATAACCGTCATAAGCTATGTACTCGTCGATATTTTCAGGGTCAATAACACCACAGTTACGAAGAGCAACACGTTCCTGCTTTGCATAGAAGTTAGTGTCGTTAAGAGATTTGATTTCTGTTTCTGTTACTGTTTCATCATAGAGAAGTCTTGTAACAATTCTACCCTTGAGAAGGTGTTCTTCAACGATTTCAGGGATATCTTCAACCTTAACCTGTGAATAGAAGCTTCCTTCAGGATAAACAATCATAATTGGACCAAGAGCACAAAGACCAAAACAACCTGTTCTGATAACCTTGATTTCTTCACTAAGTCCTTTTTCAGCAATCTGAGCTTCAAGAGTCTCAATAATTGCCTGGCTGTTTGAAGAGGTACAACCGGTACCGCCGCAAACAAGTACGTGTGAACGATACATTATGTTTCCTCCTTATTTAACTGTATATTCAGCAACAGGGTTACCGTTAACGATATGGTCATTAACAACCTTTGCTACTTTATCAGCAGTCATTTTTACATAAGTTACTTTTTCTTTACCTGGCTGGATTACTTCAACAATAGGCTCGTACTGGCACATACCAATACAACCTGTCTGTGATACTGTAACGCTCTTAAGATTTCTTTTTGCAACCCCACCAACAAAAGCATTAAGAACTGGACGAGCACCTGCTGCGATACCGCAAGTAGCCATACCAACAACGATTCTGATTGCATCGTCACCTGTATCTTCACGAACAGTCATCTTTTGCATTGTTGCTTCTTTAATAGCCATAAGCTCTGCAAGAGTTTTCATTTATAAAGCACCTCCGTGTTTTCTTTTATAAATTCGAGTAACCACTGTGAAACTTCATAAGTATCAAGTGGAACATCGCCAAGAATTCCTTTAATTTGACGAGTATCTGTAACAAATTCCTTTTCGTTGACAGGGTGCTTGTACACAAAGTCACGGTCAGTATTCATTGTTATAAGCATCTGTACCGTTGAGGCAATATCACCAAGCGGTGTAAAGTCAACGCTATCCGTTTTAAAATTTGCACGGACATTTGTACCAACGCCCAATTCGGACTCAATTTCAAGCCCGCCACCCGTTTGTTCAGCAGCCATTTTAAAAAGTGGAATACCCATACCAACCTTTCGTGTTGTTCGGGTTGTAAAGAATGGGTCAACAACACTTTTTACCTGTTCCTCACTCATACCCTTGCCATTATCATAAATTCCGATGAGCATTGTTTTGTCAACGGTATTTTCTGTAACCTCAATAGTAATAAGCGAAGCACCTGCGGTTATTGAATTCTGAGCAACATCTAAAATATTAAGAGATAGTTCTCTCATTATGCCATATATTTTGCAAGGATACCTGGGATATCATCACCAACGAGCTTACCGTAAACTTCATCATTTACTGTAAGAACTGGTGCAAGACCACAAGCACCGATACAACGACAAGCCTCAAGTGAGAACTTACCATCAGCTGTACATTCATCAGGACCGATACCAAGCTGTTCTGTGATTTTGTCAACAAGGTCCTGAGCACCCTTAACATAGCAAGCTGTACCAAGACAAACTGAAATGTTGTACTGTCCCTTTGGAGAAAGTGAGAACTGTGCATAGAAAGTTGATACACCGTACACCTTTTCAAGTGGAACATCCATACCCTCAGCAATCATAACTTGAACTTCATAAGGAAGGTAACCGTAGATACCCTGAGCCTCCTGCATTACATGCATAAGCATACTCTTGTCATCCTTATTTTTTTCAATGACAGCTTTGAGCTGTTCCTCTTGCTCTGGTGTTCCTGCAAATGGAATGGAACTTAATTTTTTGAGCATTTTGGAATTTCCTCCTTTGTTTATTATGGCAGAAAACTGCCCTCATTTTTTAATTTTTTATACCGAAATCATTACATAACAGTACATAGTAGAATTATAGCAAAATAAGGATAAAAAATCTATCTTTTTTGCGATTTTAATACATATTATAAATAATTTTGGCAATTAGCACATAAAAGCATATATTTTTTTGTCTTTAATAACGAAAACCAACTACACTTTTCAATAAATCCACAGCTTTTTCAAGGCTATTCTGACTTACAGTTGCAACGGAAAAAGCAACTTCGGGTTTTCCGTCACCAATTTTAGCAGGAATCACCAAAATCCCTACATCTTCAGCCCTTTCACACAACTCATCTGTTGACATTTTTATATTGAACTCACACCTGACATAAAGTGGCGTATTATTCTTTAAAATTGTTATATTTTCACCAAGTTTTTCCACAAGCAAATCCGTAAGAATTTTAGATTTTTGTGCATAAATTTTTCGTGATTTTCTGATTTGTGAATTAAGATGTCCGTCACGGATATAACTGCAAAGCGCTATCTGGTCCGCCTTTGAAACCGTCTGATTATACACATCTTTTTTCTTCATATATGCTTCCGTCAAACTTTTAGGAAGAATCATAAAGCTTATTCGGATTGATGGTAATAAAAGCTTTGAAAATGTGCCTAAATACACAACATTTTCGCCACCGTCAAGACCTTGCAACGACGGCGTTGGTCGGTTAAAATAACGGAATTCACTGCCATAGTCATCTTCGATAATAAGCTTGTTATTTTTCCTTGCATAATCGGTCAAATCAAATCTTTCCCTGACGCTCATAACATCTCCCCAACGGGTTGAATACGACGGTGAAACATAGATAATATTGCTTTTTTCCCTATCGTCATTGACCTTAAAACCATAGTCACTGAAAATAGCTGTACCCTGACGATATGACAAGTCATCAAAGCAAACTGACCTTTTGTTTTTCACAAGTGGACAAAGAATATTCAAAAGGGTCTGAACACCTGCACCAACAACAATATTTTCTTCAGTACAGACACAATTTCTTGTTTCTCTGGCGTACTTTGCAATCTCGCATCTTAAATCATATTCACCTTGTGGGTCACCATAAAAAAGCAGACGCTCACCCTGTCGCAAAGCACTTTTAAGATATCTTCGCCAGATGTCCATATTAAAGCTTTCAGCATCAACACCTGACGATGAAAAGTCATATAAAATCGTGTTTTTATAATTTGAATTTTCACTTTTTGTTTCTGATTTTTTCGTTGCGTTTCCTCGTTTTGAAACATAATATCCACTCTGACTTTTCGGCAGGATATAACCATCATCACAAAGGCACATATACCCCTGTTCAACTGTGGTTTTGCTGACATTTCTCTCTTTTGCACATCTTCGGATAGACGGCAAACGAGTACCCTCGGGCATTTTTCCACTTTCTATAAGTTCTTTGTAATAATCATAAATCTGCATATACAATTTTCGGTTTTTCATTAAAACTGTCCCCTTAAAAATTGTTGATTTTGTGCATTTTATTAAAGACACTTTTATATTATTATATATCCGTCAAAATAAAAAATCAAGGGGTGACAAGGTTGAAAAAAATAGCAGTAATAAATGATATTTCCGGTTTTGGAAAATGTTCCCTTACCGTATCACTTCCTATAATTTCTGCACTTGGGCTTGAGTGCAATCCTATTCCTACTGCAATTCTTTCAAACCAGACGGGTTACAACGATTTTTACAGCGTTGATTTTACTGAAAATATGTCACCTTACATTGATGTGTGGAAAAAACAGAATGTTCATTTTGACGCTATTCTTACAGGCTATCTTGCAAGTGAAAAACAGGTTGATATTATCCTTGATTTTATTGAAAATTTTAAAGATGAAAACACTCTTGTTTTTGTTGACCCTGTTATGGCTGACGATGGTATTTTGTATGACACATATGACGAAAGGCTTTGCGAAAAAGTAAAAATGCTTACAAAAAAAGCAAATATTATTACACCAAATCTTACTGAACTTTGTATTCTTTGTGGTGCAGATTACAACGAAATAAGCAAAGAAGAAAACTATGAAAAAATAGATGGTCTTGCATATTCTCTTCTTAGTGATACAACAAAAACCGTTATCGTTACAGGCATAAAGCAAGAAGATAAAATTGTAAATTTGTTTGTAGAAAAAGACCAGATTGGAACTGTTAACCGAAAGCGTTTAAACGGTAGTTATTCAGGCACAGGTGATATTTTTTCAAGCATTGTATGTGGTGGAATTACAAAGGGAATGAACATTTTTGACGCAGTAAAGCTTGCCACAGATTTTATTCTTTTTTCAATACAAAACACCCCTACAACACTCGATTACGAACCAAACGGAGTTAATTTTCAGAGCCAGTTGGAGATGCTTATAAATGCGAAATAAAAAATCTCTTTTAAAAATCACATACACGGCATTTTTCACAGCAATTATACTTCTTGCCACAAGTGTTATTAAATTTTCAACAGGACTTGGTGAAGGATACATTCATTTAGGTGACTGCTTTGTTTATCTTTCCGCTTGTGTTTTGCCATTCCCCTACTGCCTTGTTGCAGGTGGTTTAGGTGGTGGACTTGCTGATATAATTTCAGGCTATGCAATCTGGTCAATTCCCACAATGATTATTAAAATGCTGAATGTATTGCCTTTTGCCCTTGTGACAAAAAAATATAAATCGAACAAAATTTTGTCAAAACACACTGTTTTAATGGCTGTTGTTTCAGGAATTATAACAATTCTTGGCTATTTCCTGACGGAATGTATTCTTTATTCTGTGGCATCAGCAACACTTTCACTTCTCGGCAACACTATTCAGGCTGTTGCAAGTGGAATTATATTCGTAATTATTGCAAAAGCCAGTGACAAAATAAATCTTAAATCAAAACTTTCTAAAGGAGTTTAAAAAATGGCTGATATAGTTTATACTTTCGAAAACCAGGCTTACTTAAATATTACAAACGCTTGTCCTTGCAGATGCACTTTCTGTATAAGAAACAATGGTGACAGCGTTGGTGAAGCAACAACTTTATGGTTTGAGCATAGCCCATCAATTGACGAAATAAAGGCTGAAATCGACAGTTTTGATTTCTCAAAATACAACAACTCAATTATCATTTGTGGTTATGGTGAGCCTACCTGTGCACTTCAGAATATGCTTGAAGCTTGTAAGCACTTAAAGAGCAAGGGAATCAACATCCGTCTTAACACAAACGGACTTTCAGATTTGATTAACAAAAGAGAAACAGCAAAAGAAATCTGCGAAGTTATTGACTCGGTTTCAATAAGCCTTAATGCACCAACAAAGGAAAAATATAACGAAGTTACAAAGCCATCATTCGGTGAAAAATCATTTGATGCAATGCTTAAGTTTGCAAAGGAATGTAAGGAATACGGAATTCCTACAAAACTCACAGTTGTTGATGTAATCAGTAAGGAAGATATTGAAGATTGTAAAAAGCTTTGTGAAAGTATTGATATTCCACTCCGAGTACGAGAATATACAGCAGAATAAATGCACGACATTTTCGTTTAATAAATTACAATTTGTTTACAGAAAAAGCACCCAAGTTCAAACTGAACAAGGGTGCTTTTTCATGTGTGTGAGAAAGGAGTATGTTAAAACGAAATATAGAAATTATGCTACTGTTGAGTTTGTGTTCTGAACACGACCGTTTGATGAGTATAAATGAAGATGTTCACCACGTGCCACAGCCTTCTTATGATTACGGATACGGATTGCACGACGGATATTGCCGATTACAATTCTTTTAACTGACTGTTCAAAAGCAATAACCTTGTCCTCGTGCATAAAGCCATAAACGAGAAGGATTGCTACTGCTAATTCTATTAAAGTTGTGATTGCAAATGTTGTTGTCATAAAATCAACCTCCGAAAATTCAATTAAGTGTTCGATACCGAACAAACTGGAACAAATGTTCTTTACAAGTCATATTATAGACATTTTTCTACAAAAGTCAATACAAATGTTCGAATATTTTTATATTTTTAGTCCGTTTTTACGGACAGAGTTTGCGGTTTTTAAAAATATTTTTTCAGATTTCTCTGTCTGTATTTGAATATTACCACAATATATTGTGGTTGTCAATATATTTGTGCACATTATATACGATTTTTAACACGAAATTATTAATTTTATAGAAATAAAGATAATTTTTCCATTTTTGTTCGGTAAATTGGAGTTTATAGGGATGAGTGCAGAACGCAAAGTGCAGAGTGCAGAACGTCGGGTCTGCGACGCGATTATATAACAAAACCAATATGGTTATATATGTAGGGCTCGCTGAGTCTCACCTGCCGGTTCGGTCGGTGCTTCTGCTTCGCAGAGGTGTCCACCGGACACCCGCACCCCACAGCGACCCGTTGTAGTTTGAATGTACATTTTGGAACGGGACGATGTAGGCATCGTCCCCTACAATATTATTAATTTGGTTGGAATGTAGGGGCGATTCAAGAATCGCCCGAATAAAGTTACCATCACACTTTGGAA
>JAZQUC010000059.1:0-1908 GCA_045631075.1 Candidatus Fimenecus sp.
TGTGGAGAATTGTTATTTGTCATAACATTCTTCTTTGAGTTGAGACCCTTACCAAGAGCTGGAGCCTTAGACTTCTTAACGAGAGTTTCTCTTCCGTTACGAACGAGCTGGTTAAATGTTGGCACTAAATTCACCCCCATACATATTTATTGCATAACAAATCACGGACACATGTCCGCATGCTCAACTATATTATCACAACTGCACAATGTTGTCAACATATTTTTTTACAAAATCACGAATTTTTTCCAAGTGCAAAACATAAAAAAATTATTGTGCAAATTGAGAGTTTATTGATTAAATGCAAAATGCAGAATTCAGAATGCAGAATTAAGGGTCTGCGACGCGATTGTAAAAAAAGTCCATTGGATTTTGTAGGGGTCGGCGTCCTCGACGACCCGTTGTTGGTTTGCAGATACACTTGTTTCGGGCTGTCGGGGACGCCAGCCCCTACGAAAAGTTTCCCGATAAATTATAATTCGAAAGTACAAATTAAAGATTGGTTTTACTTTTACATTACTAAAAATTAAGAGGACTGATTTCTCAGTCCTCTAATTTTTTGTTATTTATGCTTCAGTTGCAACAACGTCTTCAATTGTTTTTTCGAGTTCAACTTCACCATAGCACTTCATACCAGTACCTGATGGAAGAAGCTTACCGATAATAACATTTTCTTTAAGTCCCATAAGTGGGTCAATCTTACCCTTGATAGCTGCATCTGTAAGAACTCTTGTTGTTTCCTGGAAGGATGCTGCTGACAAGAATGAATCTGTTGCAAGAGATGCCTTTGTAATACCGAGAAGAACCGGTGTACAAGTTGCAGGAACGAATGCTTCGCCTGTTTCTTCTGAACGAAGACGTGCTTTTTCATTAGCAGCGTTAAATTCACGCTTATCTGTTGTAGCACCAGGAAGAAGGTCTGTTGTACCTGCTTCAGCAACCTTGAGCTTTCTCATCATCTGACGAACAATAACTTCGATATGCTTATCGTTGATATCAACACCTTGGTTACGGTATGTTCTCTGAACTTCCTTGATAAGGTAGTCATGAACAGCGTCAACACCGTTGATTGCAAGAATATCGTTTGGATTTGGTGAACCATCTGTAAGGGCTGTACCCTTCTTAACAAAGATTGGCTGACCATTTTCATCAGTTTCTGAATTGAATCTCTTATGGAAACCATAAGGAATCATATATGCTCTTTCATCACCATTTTCGTGGTCAGTAATAACGATATGCTCGTTACCCTTGATTTCGCGGAATGAAAGAATACCATCGATTTCTGAAAGGATTGCAAGAACCTTTGGTTTTCTTGCTTCGAACAATTCTTCGACACGAGGAAGACCCTGTGTGATATCCTGTCCTGTAGCAACACCACCAGTATGGAAAGTTCTCATTGTAAGCTGTGTACCAGGTTCACCGATTGACTGAGCAGCGATAATACCAACTGCTTCACCAACTGTAACTGGGTCACCTGTTGCAAGGTTAGCACCGTAACACTTGATACATACACCGTGTTCTGAATCACAAGTAAGGAGTGAACGAATCTTAATCTTACGGTCAGCAGGATTTTCTCTTGCATTAACCATATCAGCAACAACCTGAGCTTTTTCTTCTGTAATCATTTCATCCTTAGATGCAACGAGGTTGCCCTCAGCATCATAGAAGTCTTCAAGAAGATATCTGCCAGTAAGTCTTTCGCTGAGCTTTTCGATCATTTCCTTGCCTTCTGTAATATCGTAAACTTCGATACCGTCATGGCAATGGCAATCTTCTTCACGGATGATAACATCCTGTGAAACGTCAACAAGACGACGAGTAAGGTAACCAGAGTCAGCTGTACGAAGAGCTGTATCGGCAAGACCTTTACGAGCACCACGAGAAGAAATGAAGTATTCGAGAACATTA
>JAZQUC010000060.1:0-3307 GCA_045631075.1 Candidatus Fimenecus sp.
GGCCGGGAAACCGGTGCGAGAGTTCGAGTCTCTCCTTCTGCGCCAATAAAACCCATACATCGTTTGATGTGTGGGTTTTATTCGTTGTATTAAGTTTTATGGAGAGACGAGAACTCTTCGTCCATGTGCGACGGTTTGCCGAAGGCAGAGGAGCACGGACATATAAATAGGATTTTGCGAAGCAAAGACAAAGCAGAGCCTTGTCGAGTCTCTCCTTCTGCGCCAATAAAACCCATACATCATTTGATATGTGGGTTTTATTTCGTTTAGTAATAGTTTTTTTGAAGAGAGACTCGAACTCGTAATCGTCTATGTGTGATTTTGCTTTGATTATAATGATAGGGTGGGGTCTTGACCCCGCCTGTTTTTGTTTTCGTTCTAAACTTTCTTTGTAATTTTATTGAAAAACACCACAGTATTTGGTATAATATTTCCATATTTTTACGTGAGGTATTCATTATGAGCAAAGTGTTAGAAAAAATGTATGAACATCTTGGTAATTGGGGTCCTTATTCAAAGAAATACAGTGGTATTTCACGAATTGTTGACCATAAAACAGAGGGTGGCGTTCGTTTTGACTGCGTAGTAAGTCCTGCAGTTGAAAATGCTGATAGCCGTGTTCCAAATGTTACGGTTCCCGTTGGTGTTCATCCTTGGGAAGCAAAGTCTGATTACTCATTTTATTCATACCGTTATGACCTTGAATGGAAAGACAAGGTCTATGCTGATGTGTCTTTCACAAAGCTTGACAGCGACAGTGTTCTTGTCCGTACAAAGTTTGTGAACAATACAGATATTACTCAGATTTGTCTTTTGAATCTTTTCTCTGCAATTGAATACCCTAATGTATATGCAACAACTCCTATTTTACCTGAAAAGAACATTTTTATCAAAGCACTCCAATATAAATCTTATGATTACAATACTGTTCGTCCATGGGATAAGCAGGTTATCGATGCTATGAAAAAAGGTGAATTCTTTGACGACGGTTTCACATATCACAAAGGTCTTGGTGACCGTGATAACAACCGTTATATTCTTCCTAAATACTCAAAGCTTGGTGAAGAATCAGGGGACAGAATTACTTATGAATTTGATAGTGTAAGTGAATTTTCAGAGCCTGTACTCAACATTCGTTATCGTACAACTGACAATAAAGATAGCGTATGGACTTTGAATGGTGAAAAAGTTACTTTCATAAGTGCAACTGATTTTAATATTTTATCAATTCCGTTCAATGCATCTAATGTTGAATTTATTTCCTGTGGTACAGGTGGAATTGAATTTGACTTCCTTTGTGTTACAGAAAAAGGTGAATATGTTTCAGTTGAGTCAAAGACACATAATTTCTATCCTGAAATTGAAACAAAAACTTGCGATTTAGGTAAACTTGCAAGCTATAAATATGACGGTGTTGACGGAAAATTCTATGTAAGAACATTCAATAATGTTACTCGTTTCCGTGACTTTAATACAGGTTGTCTTGAAGACAGTCCTACTGCAAGAATTTCACAGCCTGATGAAAGCTTCCAGAATATGCTTGAAACATTTTCAGGCTCATTCTCTGAAAAGCATAGTGATGAAGGCTTTTATCACAATACAGTAATTTATACTCTTTATGTACAGCCACATACAGAGCATATTGAATATGCTGTTTTGTCTTACGGTGAAACAGAGTACAAGACAACTGATGAATACGAAAAAATCTATGAAAACGCATATAATTCACTTGAAAAGTTTGATTTGAACGAAGCAGGTAAGACTTATGAATTCTCAAACAGAATTCTTCGTTCAACAGTTTTCCAAAATACTGTTTATCCACTTTACAGAAACGGTGAATATGTTGTTCACCACACTCCTGGTAAGCGTTGGGACTCATTCTATACATGGGACTCAGGTTTTATCGGTCTTGATATGCTCGAGTTTGCACCTCATATTGCAGATTATATCCTTGAAACATATTTAAGTGATAACGATGAATGGGCATTTTTGCTTCATGGTTCACCTGTACCTGTTCATATTTATCAGTATCTTGAAATGCTTAAACGTGCAGAAGATAAGACAGAATTACTCAAATATTATGACCGAGTAAAAATGTTTTATGATTTCCTTGCAGGTAAAATTAATGGCTCAACAACAACTAAATTTAATAGCGGCTTAACAACCACATTTGATTATTTTTATAACTGTAGTGGTATGGATGACTTACCACCACAGAAAGCTATGTATGCTGAAAATAAGCAGAAATGGATGACACCTGTTATCTCATCATCACAGGTAATCCGTTGTGCAAAAATTCTATATATGTGTGCCGATATGCTTGATAAAGAAGATGATAAGGCAACATATCTTGATGATATCGAAAGAGTATCAACTGCACTTCAAAAGTATTCTTGGGATGATGAATGTGGATATTTCTCTTATGTTATCCACGATGAAAACGGAAATCCTAAAGAAAAATACAGAAATGCACAGGGTGAAAACCTTAACAAAACAATGGATGGTATTTATCCTATTATTGCAGGTGCTGTAACTGATAGTCAGCGCGATAGAATCCTTGCTCATTTAAAGAGTGATGACGAAATGTTCAGTCCTGTTGGTATAAGTGCAGTTGATAAGACTGCATCATATTTCATTACAAATGGTTACTGGAATGGTAACGTGTGGCTTTCACATCAGTGGTTTGTATGGAAAACTATGCTTGATTTGGGTGAAACTGATTTTGCTTTCCGTATTGCTGAAACAGCACTCAAATCATGGAAGCGTGAGGTTGAATATTCATACTATACATTCGAAATGTTCAATATTACATCAGGCCGTGGCGGATGGTTCCACAATTTCGGCGGACTTTCAACCCCTGTGAATATCTGGACAAATGCTTATTATAAGCCGAAGACACTTTCAACAGGTCTTGATACAATGGTTATGAGCAACAGCTTCAATGACGATGCAACGGCATTTGAATGTGAACTCAGTTATTACGGAAATAACGATAAATATTCTGTAATCGTTGTAATGACTGATAAAAAAGACAATTACAACGCTACTGTTAACGGTGAAAAAGCAGATGTTAAAATCCGTGACAAGGGTATTGTTGAAATCACACTTTCAGGGAATGAGAAAACTCCTGTTATTAAAGTATTTTAACTTGTGTAATCTTCAATAACACTCTGAAGATAGTTTTTGTCGTCTGTTACAATTCCTTCTTTAAGCCTTTCAGCATCCTGCTGTGGTAAAAGTGATACATATGCATCATATACAACGTATGGCTTCTCGTCTTCATTTTTATAAACAGCAATTTTACCGT
>JAZQUC010000061.1:0-8751 GCA_045631075.1 Candidatus Fimenecus sp.
CTTGAACAGTTCTTTGTAACAACTATTGTTAAGCCTGATGGTGACAAGCAATATGAACGCTTTAAGGAACTTCATTTCCGTCAGTATGCTGATATTGCAGAGGCAAAGCTCCGTCAGCAGACAGACTTGATTTATGCTGAAACAGAAGCACAGAAGCTTGTGATTGACTCAAAGGCACAGGCTACAAAGCGTGCACAGGAAGGTTATACATATAGTCAGGAACGTGGCTTTGATGTTGCTGAAAAGGTTGCTGAAAACGAGGCAGTCGGTGAATTCACCAATATGGGTGTAGGACTTGGCACAATGGCAGGTGTCGGTGGTGCAGTCGGCGGTATGGTCGGTGGCATGATGGGTGATGTTGTAAATGCAACTGCAGGCTCAAAATGTGCAAAATGCGGTGCCTCACTTCCACAGAATGCTAAATTCTGTCTCCAATGTGGTGAAAAGGTTGAAGAATCAAACCTTGTAACTTGTCCACAGTGCGGAAAGACCGTTCAAAAGGGTAAATTCTGTCTTGAATGTGGATATAAATTTGCAAACACTTGTCCAAAATGCGGAGCAGATGTCCCAGGTGGAAACTTCTGTCTTCAATGTGGCGAAAAACTTTAATATAGGAGGACACAAAAATGAAAATCAGTAAAAACTTTAAATTATATGCAATTGTATGGGCTATTTTAGCTGTTGTTTTCAATGTGATTGTTTTTGTTTCGCCTTCTGAAATCAATGGTGAATCAAAATTCACAGATACATTCTGGATTGGCTACGCACTTGTTATGATTGGCTTTGTAGGTCAGCTTGCTTGTGCATATATGGGACTTAAAGATGATAACATCACAAAGCTTTTCTATAACATTCCGTTACTTCGTGTAGGTGTTGCAGGTCTTGTTGTAAGTGCTGTTGCAGGTTCATTCTTTATGGCAATTCCAACTGCTCAGCCTTGGATTGCTGCTATTGTAAGCGTTATTGTACTTGCTTTCGTTGCTATTGCTACTGTCAAGGCATATGCTGCTGGTGATATTGTAGAATCAGTTGAAAAGAAAATCAAAGAACAGACTTTCTTTATGAAAACTCTTGAAGTTGATGCACAGAATCTTATGGCAAGAGCAAACACTCCTGAATCAAAGGATTTAACAAAAAAGGTTTATGAAGCAGTCCGTTATTCCGACTATATGAGCAACGAGCATCTTTCTGAAATCGAAGGCAGAATCGGTTACGAATTCAGAATTTTTGAAACTGCTGTTAAAAGCGGTGACGCTGTTGCTATTGAAAATCAGGCACAGGAATTGCTTATTCTCATTGACAACAGAAACAACAAATGCAAAGCACTTAAATAATTGAGGTAATATAATGTCAATTTTAAAATGTGAAATGTGTGGTGGCACTCTTGTTGTGGAAGAAAACGGTCGATATGCCGTTTGCGAGTACTGTGGTACTAAAAAGGCACTCCCACAAGCTAACACAGAAAACAAACCAACACCACCTGTTGATGTTTACTCAAATTCAACCAAAAATTCACAGGATGAGCTTAATCGTCTTGAAAATGAAAGAAGACGCGAAGAAGCCCGTGCTCGTGCCGAAGAAAATCGTGTAAAAGCAGAAGCACAGCGTCTTGAAAGAGAGCGTCTTGCCGAAAAAAATCGAATCGAAAAGGCAAAAAAATCAAAGGAAAGACGAACAAATTTCTTAAAAGTTCTTGTCGCATTCATTCTTGTTGTTGCCTTGGGCACTCTTACTGTTACAGTAATCATTCCGTCAGTAAGATACAGTAACGCGGTTAAAAATGTTGAAGAACAGAATTACGAAGAAGCATATCTTACATTCAAATCATTAAGAATGTTCAAGGATAGCAAGTCACAGGCAAGTACTCTTTTAAAAGAGCATCCTGAAGTTGCACAGGTTGGTGACATAATCACTTTTGGTTCTTATGAGCAGGACAATAAAACTGCAAATGGTAAAGAACAAATCGAATGGAAAGTCCTTGAAAAAGACCAGAATGGCAAAATGCTTCTTGTAAGCCGTTACGCACTTGATTGCCGTCATTATCACTCAAGTGTTGAAAAGGTAACATGGGAAACAAGTGATATCCGTTCTTGGCTCAACAACGATTTTTACAACACTGCTTTCTCATCATCTGAACGAGCAAAAATCAAGATAACTACTCTTGAAAACCGTGACAATGCCGACTATAACACAGACGGTGGTAACGACACAAAGGATAAGGTTTTCCTTCTTTCAATTGACGAAGCAAAAGCATATTTACCATCTACCGTTGAAAGAGTTTGTGTTGCAACAAAGTATGCTGAATCACAGGGCTCACAGCTTGAAAGCCTTACTCGTAGCTGTCGTTGGTGGCTTCGTTCACCGGGCTCAACACTTTACAATGCATCTTTCGTAAAGGTTGACGGTTTTATTCTTCAGCTTGGAACTCCTGTTTCTGTTGAAAAGCGTTCAGTCCGCCCTGCTATGTGGGTTGATTTTTAATCATTATTCAATTTAATTTTTATGACAGCCACGGTGATATCGTCACTGTGGCTCATATTTTTTGCTTTGGCAACAGCACAAAGCTTTTCAGGTAAATCATAGGAAAAGCCATTTTCAATAACATAATTTTTAATTTCTTCAATACTGTTATCAACTGCACCATCAGACATCATAATAATCACATCACCATTACGAAGTCCACCGTTTATTGTGGCAAATTCAGCCTGACGAAGAATACCTATTGGCATTGCAGATTTTTTTATTTCGCTCACCTTTCCGTTACGATAAAGAAGTGAAGCTGTAGCACCTGCCTTATAAATCACGGATTTTCCGTTATATAAATTAACCTTTAAAATATCAAGAGTCGCAAGGGATTCCTCGTGACTTTTCACAAGCATTGCAGAGTTCACAAGCCGTAATGCACACGGAAATGAAAAGCCTGAAATTATAAGTCGTGAAAAAAGCGTTGATGCCATAGCACCGTCAATAGCTGCTTTTTCACCCTTTCCCATTCCGTCACTTAAAATTGCAATAAAATTGCCTTTACCGTCAAGAAACGAATCAAAACAATCGCCACAGATTTCGGTGGCATTTGCCGACAGCTGATGATAAAAACACTCTGCAATAAGTGGCGTTTTTTCCCAGAAAAGAAGCATTTTTTCCTTTTCGCCTGAAATAATTGCCGGTGGTGGAAAATCCTTTTCCGTTGACATTTTTATACAATCGCGAATTTCATTTGATGTTGCGTCGCAATCGGAATCAACACTTATATTTATTACCATATTCATATTTTCGTCTTCGTAACAATTTACAAAGGCATTAACACCGATATCCTCAAGGCTGTTTTTCAATGCTACGGACTTACTTGCAAGTGGCTTTGTTTCCTGTTGAAAGCCCAACAATAAATCGTCAAGCATTTCCCCTACCGTATCAAACTGGTCAGTAGTAATTTTTCGCATTTCATTTATTCTCCCCTCTGCACCTAATCGTGCTGAGTACAAAACATAATTTTTATTAAAGCTGTCACAAAGGGACATTATTCTTATGCATCGACTTTGTAACGACATAGGTGAGCAGGAAGGCGTCACGCTCCCTGTTCTTCGTATTTCTTCAAGAATTTCATCAAATTCTGCCAGAGTTGACGGCAACATATTTCTCCAGCATTTATTGTAGCTTGCACATTTTTCACAAACGCTGTCCCTAACACGAAGATACACTGATGTTGTGTCAGGCAACGACTTTTCTCGCAGAGCATCTGACACACGCACAACAGTTTCTGACATATCGTTTACTGCATCTCTTGCTGATTTTATCCGTGAAATTATCATATTTCGAAATTCTCTGCCATCACCGGACAAGGACAAAAACGATAATTTCATTTTCACCTGAAACAACCATTTCTGTGGTGTAATAACGAAAAGTACTGATGCCAATGCCGTTTCAATAAGTGGTCCGAAATTCTTATAATCATCACCTAAAAAGATGTATAATGCACCGTAACAGAAAATGTATGCACAGGCACAAAGTACCCGCCCTGAATAAGAAAAAAGTCCTGAAAACAACCCTGCACCTGCATAACAGAACACTATCGGACTGCTGTTTCCCGTCATTGTAAATCCCAACGATGCACCCGAGCCGATTACAGCACCGCCTGATTCCTTGAAAAGATATGCAGAAAGCATAACTATATAAGAACACGCAATCCCTGAAAGTGAAATATTCATAAATGATATTCCCGATACGCATAATATGAGAGACAACAGAGAAATCACCAATGAAACGACTTCTTTTGATGTGAGTCTTTCATTTTCCTGAATTTTCTCATATGCCCGTACACCTACGGAAAAGAAATATGCTCCACCGAATGCCACAACTGCTTCTGCCACACGAAGAAACACGACTTCTTCACCAAAAGGCTCTGTGATTGTCACAACTATCCCTGTTGAAATAGTTGCAAAAAGTGATATAAAGGATGACACTGAATTTTTTCTTCGAAGTTTTGGGAATGTGTTTGTATAAACCTTTAAAATGTAAACAAGTATAAGAGCCATAACATATCGGAAAGCATTTACATAATCATTTGCGATTATGTATCCTGCCATAGCACCGAAACAGGCAAACAATGTATTCTGTCGATGCACACCACATGCAAATGCTATCCCCAAGGGAGAAAAATACTGCTGTGCTGATGCAGACGCTGTTAAAAAAGCCAGTCCAAAATACAAGCTCTGCATAATGGCTGATTTTCCTAATTCAGTCAACTGGATTCTGTCTGTATCCTGCTCCATTCCAAATTCACGATTCGTCATTTTTCTCACCTGCCTTCCTGCGTTTGATATATTGGAGTTTAGCGATGACATTGATTTGGTGATGTACTCTTGTAGGGGACGATGAGTCTCACCTGCCGGTTCGGTCGGTGCTTCTGCTTCGCAGAGGTGTCCACCGGACACCCGCACCCTTCATCGTCCCGTTCCAAAGCGTACCATTTATTTATTGCGGGCGGATGAGGGCATCCGCCCCTACATTTATGGTCGATTTTAATAATCAATCATCCCGACAAATTATAATTTTTCAACTGATTTCGTGAAGCAACATCATTATATGCTTGTACAATCAAAATTTTTGACACATACAGTCCGAAAATACAGGGTTTTTTCTTCATATTTTTACTAATAAAATTGTTTTATGTAATATCCTGACATTTTTTCAAAATAACCTTTTAAAAGCAATCATTTTGTGCTAAAATGTATTGTGGAAATGAGGCGACATTATGGCACATATTTATACAGTTTTATCAGGTAAAGGCGGTGTTGGAAAATCAACATTCTGTGCAAACACTGCCCTTGCTCTTTCAGGTGAAGGGAAAAAAGTTCTTCTTATAGACGGTGATATTACACTCCGTAGTCTTGACCTGCTTTTGGGTGTTGACTCCATGGTTGTTTACGATTGGTCAGATGTTATGGAAAACCGTTGTGACAGTGAAAAGGCCCGTCTTTTTTATGACGATAATCTTCAGCTTTTACCTGCACCTTTGAGCACACCTGAAAATCTTAATACAGAATCATTCAAGGCATTGATTTCGCAGTATTCAAATAAATATGATTACATTATTATTGACAGTCCCGCAGGTGTGGGTGAATTACCGTTGATTTATGCAGAATGTGCAAATTTCTGTATTCTTGTTGCAACACCCGACAATGTGAGTGCACGAAGTGCCTGTGTAGCAGGTACAAAGCTTTCAGAAGCAGGAATCAAGGACGAAAATATGTACCTTATAGTCAACAGATTTGACCCGCGTGCTGTTAAAAACGGTCGTCTTTTAAACATTGATGAGGTTATGGATATTACATATCTTCGACTCCTTGGTGTGGTGCCGGAGGACAAGCGTATAACACATACATCTGTTAGTGAAAAAGAAATTCCGTCACGCAGTAAGGTCAAAATTGCCTTTTGCAACATTTCAGGCAGAATTATGGGGAAAGAAATCCCGCTAAATTTGTAAAAAAATATTGAAAAATCAATGTTTTTTTGTTATGATAGATGATAATAGACAAATTCTTAAATGTTGTTTAATGAAAATGGGGAAATATTAAGAAAGAAGGGGTTAAGTATGAACATAGCACTTATGGCACACGACTCAAAAAAAGAACTTATGACACAATTCTGTATCGCTTATTGCGGTATTCTTTCCCGTCATAATCTTTGTGCAACAGGAACAACGGGTAAAATGGTTGCTGAAGCAACAGGACTTAAAATCACACAGTTCCTTAGTGGTTCTCAGGGTGGTGACCAGCAAATCAGTTCTCGAATTGCGTGTAACGAAATTGACTTGCTCCTTATTTTCCGTGACCCACTTAATCCAAAACCACACGAGCCAAAGGATGCTACTTTACTTCGTCTTTGCGACGTTCACAATGTTCCGGTTGCTACAAATATCGCAACTGCTGAGGCTCTTATCCACGCTCTTGAACGTGGTGACCTTGATTGGCGAGATATTGTCAATCCAAAATAATCACACAGAACACAACGCCTCCTCTTATTTTGAGGAGGCAAAACATATTATTAAGGAAGATTTTTTATGGCTTTAATTACTAACGCAATTAAGGGAACTCAGGATACTCTCCCTAAAGAAAGTTACAAAATTCAATATGTGGAATCAGCAGTAAGAGAAACTGCAGAAAATTTTGGTTTCCACGAAATGAGAACTCCTGTTTTTGAACATACTGAACTTTTCCAGCGTGGTGTTGGTGAAACAACAGACGTTGTTCAGAAAGAAATGTACACTTTTGAAGACAAGGGTGGTCGTTCAATTACTCTTCGTCCTGAAGGTACAGCGGGTGCAGTAAGAGCATTCCTTGAACACGGACTTTTCAATGAGGGACTTCCACAGAAGATTTTCTATATCACATCTTGTTACAGATATGAAAAGCCTCAGGCAGGTCGTCTTCGTGAATTCCATCAGTTTGGTGTTGAATGCTTCGGTGCTGGTGCTCCAAGTGCTGATGCAGAAGTTATTTCACTTGCAAATGAAGTTTTCAACTATCTTGGAATAAACAATTTAGCTCTTGAAATCAACTCAATCGGTTGTCCTGAATGCAGAAAGCATTATCATAAGGCTCTTAAAGAATATTTTGACCAGTATAAAGGTGACCTTTGTGAAACCTGCCTTGGTCGTCTTGACAGAAACCCAATGAGAATTCTTGACTGTAAGAGCCCTGTTTGCAGTGGTATTGCAGAAAAAGCACCTACTGTTATTGAATTCCTTTGTGATGATTGTAAAAACCATTTTGAAAGCGTTAAGAAATATCTTGATGCTATGAATATTGAATACACAGTTAATCCACAGATTGTTCGTGGTCTTGACTATTACACAAGAACTGTTTTCGAGTTCGTTTCAAAAGAAATCGGTGCACAGGGTACAGTTTGTGGTGGCGGTCGTTATGACGGACTTATCCAAGAAATGGGTGGAAACCCATCACCTGCTTGTGGTTTTGGTTTAGGTCTTGAAAGACTTTTACTTTTAATGGAAGCACAGAAAACTCCATTCCCTGAACCTAAAAAATGTGACCTTTACATTGTTAGTATGGGTGAAAATGCAAATATTAAGGCTGCTGAAATTGCAACAGACCTTCGTAGTGAAGGAATGTGTGTTCAGTTTGATACAGTTGGCAGAGGCTTGAAACCACAAATGAAATATGCTAACAAAATCGGTGCATTATACACACTCGTTTTAGGTGACAGCGAACTTGAAACAGGAAATATTAAACTTAAAAATATGGAAACAGGTAACGAAACAGAAATGACACTTTCTGATTTCTGTGAAAATTTCCAATCAGTTGTTATAAAAGATGCTATGTCAGGATTTGAGTCCCTTGGTGTTGAAGGAATTGACTTAGCAAGTCTTATGGGAGGCACAAACTAATGGATAGAATGAATGGATTAAAAAGAACTGACTACTGTGGCACTCTTAATGCTGACTTTGTTGGCAAAGAAGTTACAGTCGCAGGTTGGGTACAGCGTCGTCGTGACCTTGGTGCTTTGATTTTCATCGACCTTCGTGACAGAACAGGCGTTGTTCAGTTGGCTTTTGACGATAATACAGACAAAGCAATTTTTGATAAGGCATTCACAGTAAGAAGTGAATATGTACTTATGGCTAAGGGCGTTGTTCGTGAACGTTCTTCAAAGAACAAGGATATCCCAACTGGTGACATTGAAATCGAAGTTACTGATTTAAGAGTTGTTGGTGCAAGTGAAACACCACCTTTTGAAATCGTTGAAAATTGTCAGACATCAGAGGTAACTCGTCTTAAATATCGTTATCTTGACCTTCGTCGTCCTGACTTACAGAAGAATATTCTTCTCCGTCACAAGATTACAAAAATCACTCGTGACTATTTTGATGAAAACGGTTTTATTGAAATTGAAACTCCAATGCTTATCCGTTCAACTCCTGAAGGTGCTCGTGACTTCCTTGTTCCATCAAGAATTCACAATGGAAGCTTCTATGCTCTTCCACAGTCACCACAGCTTTACAAACAGCTTTCAATGGTAGCAGGGTTCGACAGATATATGCAAATTGCTCGTTGCTTCCGTGACGAAGATTTACGTGCTGACCGTCAGCCTGAATTCACACAGATTGACCTTGAAATGTCATTTGTTGATGTTGATGATGTTATGGGTATGGGTGAAGGCTATATTCAAAGAGTATTCAATGAGGCTATGGGTGTTGATATTCAATTACCACTTCCAAGACTTACTTATAAAGAT
>JAZQUC010000062.1:0-2346 GCA_045631075.1 Candidatus Fimenecus sp.
AAGGTTATCGCAACAACTCTTCGTACAGTTAAAACTGCAACAGTTAACGACTGGTCAGCAATCTGTTATGCTGATGGTAAAGTTCATAAGGGACTTGAACTTCCTGGTCTTGAAATCCTTGACCGTGTAGGTGGTGGCGACTCATTTGCATCAGGTCTTATCTATGGTCTTATGACAACAGAAGATGCACAGACAGCAGTAAACTACGGTGTTGCTCACGGTGCACTTGCAATGACAACACCTGGTGACACTTCAATGGCATCACTCAAGGAAGTTGAAAATATTGTTAAAGGCTCAGGCGCTCGTGTACAGAGATAAGGAGATGTAATTATGGATAAAGAAAAAATTATTACCCGAATTCAGGACTGTGGTATCGTAGCTGTTGTTCGTGCTGAAACAGTTGACCAGGCTATCAGGATTACTGATGCTTGTATTGAAGGTGGCGTTGCTGCTATCGAGCTTACATTCACAGTTCCTCATGCTGATAAGGTTATTGAAGAGCTTGCAAAGAGATATACACCAGAAGAAATTATTCTTGGTGCAGGTACAGTTGGTGATGCTGCAACTGCAAGAATTGCTATGCTTTCAGGTGCTGAATATATCGTTAGCCCTGCTCTTGATATTGAAACTCTTAAGCTTTGTAATCGATACAGAGTTCCAATGATGCCTGGTATTATGACAGTTCGTGAAGGTCTTCTTGCTATGGAAAACGGTGCAGATATTCTCAAGGTTTTCCCCGCTGACCTTTTTGGACCAAAGATTATTAAGGACATTAAGGGTCCAATTCCTTATGCTAAGATGATGCCAACAGGTGGCGTTGATGCAGATAACGTTGGTGAATGGATTAAAGCAGGTGCTGTTGCAGTTGGTGCAGGTTCATCACTTACAGCAGGTGCAAAAACAGGCGATTACAAGAAGATTACTGAAACAGGTAAGAGATTTGTAGAAAATATCAAACTCGCAAGAGCAGAAATGGCAAACAAATAATTGAAAAACAAATAAAAATAACGCTCAGGGAATTAACCTTGAGCGTTTACTTTTGCTATAATGTATTTCACAACACTATTGTCATTGTTGTTGCCGATAATCACATCTGCAATTTCTTTTACTTGTGGTACTGCGTTTTCCACTGCGACAGCAATGTCAGCACCCTTTAGCATTATAATGTCATTCAAATTATCACCGAATGCAGTAATATGGTCTGCACCAACAATTTCTTTTACTTCCCTTGCACCATTTGCTTTTGATGCAGTGTGTGAGTAAATTTCAATAAGCCAATCGTCGGAATATGAGTCCTTGTAATATGCAAAATCAATTTCAGGAATTGTTTTCAGATTTTCAACAACATCATCAAGGAATTCAGGCAGTGCATAGTAATTCACATAAACAGGATGTTGACCCTTTTCGATTTTTGTAAGGTCATCTGTCTGTGTGAATCTGCCTTCAAGCAAATCTACTCTTTCATCATAAAATTCTTTCATTCCGTCATTGTCAAATTGAGTGTATTTAATAGATAACTTGTAATCATCACCATATAAAAACATAAATGGATGAAGATTTTTTACATAAAATAGGTCGAGAATTTTTTGTAAAATAGAATGCTCGATTTCGTGATATTTTACAGCCTTTTTCGTTTCTGTATCATAGACAAAAACGCCATTCATAAGCACAATGGGTGCTGCAAAATGCACACCTTCAAGAATAGGCATAGCACTAATCATACTTCTTGCAGTTGCAACGGAAAAAGCGATTTCTTTTTCGTGAAATTCATTCAGTTTTTCTTTTGTAAACTCACTCATTCTGCCATCACTCTGCAAAAGAGTACCGTCCATATCACTGATGTAAAGTGTTTTCATAAAACCACCCAAAAAGCAATTAGTGTCATACTGAGGAACGAATGTGACGAAGTATCTCAGTAGAGATTCTTCGCTTTGCTCAGAATGACACTAAATAAAATTTTATTTAAGTAATGATACTACAAGGTCGCCCATTTCTGAAGTTGTAACCTTCTTGAAGCCTTCTTCGTAAATGTCAGGTGTACGAGCGATTTTAAGAGCCTCGTTAACTGCATCTTCGATTGACTTTGCAGCATCCTTTTCGTCAAATGAATACTGAAGCATCATTGCTGCTGAAAGAATTGTTGCAAGCGGATTAGCTTTCTGCTGACCTGCAATATCAGGGGCAGAGCCGTGAATCGGCTCATAAAGTCCCATTTTACCTGTTGCGAGTGAAGCAGATGCAAGCATACCGATTGAACCTGAAATCATAGATGCTTCGTCAGAAAGAATATCACCGAAAATATTTGATGTAACGATAACGTCAAACTGACCGGGATTTCTTACCAAC
>JAZQUC010000063.1:0-5624 GCA_045631075.1 Candidatus Fimenecus sp.
TTGTTCATTAATATAAATCGCAAATGTAGGGGACGACGACCTCGGCGTCCCATTTTTGGTTTATCTGTTCACTTATTGCGGGCTGCCGAGTCGTCAGCCCCTACGACATACCAAATCGGGTTCCTTGTAGGGACGGGGCTCCGTGGTCGCCCGTGGTTAACAGATAAACTTACGGGCAGGCACAGAGACCTGCCCCTACATTCCAACCATATTGGTTTTATTATAATCGCAACGTAGTTCCGACATTCTGCACTCTGCACTTTGCGTTCTGCACTCATCCCTACAAACTCCAATTTATCGCAATATTTTATATATTGAAATATATATCATATTCTGTTACAATGTTATAAAATAGAATTTCAAAGGAAAATTTGTTATGAAAATTTATAATCTCAATGGTCAATGGAATATGACTCGTGTTGCTACAGGGGAAAATTATGAAGTAAATGTCCCATCTGACAACTACACTCAATTATTAGAATTAGGTGCTATTCCTGACCCATATTACAAGGATAACGAAAAAAAGGTTGAATGGGTTGGTCGTGAAGACTGGACTTATGAAAAAACATTTTCACTTACAGACGACGACCTTAATAACAGAAAGGTTTTGCTTGTGTGTAAGGCCCTTGATACACTTTGTGATGTATATGTAAATGATACTCTTGTTGGTAAGGGTGAAAATGCACATCTCAAATATGAGTTTGATATTAAGAATGTTGCAAAAGTAGGGGATAATACTCTTAAAATCACATTCTTTGCACCTACAAATTATGCGGAGAAAAGACAAAAGGAAAATCCAATTCCAAAGAACTTCAACGGTACTGATGGCGCTGCATATATGCGTAAGCCACATTGTCATTTCGGTTGGGACTGGGGTCCACATCTTCCGCTTTCAGGTATCACAGATGATATCTGGGTTGAATGCTTTGATAACAGACTTACTGATGTTGAAATTAAGCAGATTCACGAAAATGGCAAGGTAACAGTTAAAATCAATCCTGTTGTTGATGGTAGTGGTGAAGTAACTGCAAAAATTATCTGTCCTGATGGCACAGAATATGCAATTGAAAATAACGAAATTATAATTGAAAATCCTGAACTTTGGTGGACAAGGGAATTATCAGAAAAAGAAAAGCAACCACTTTATACAGTAGTTGCAACAATGAATGATTCTGTTGTTACAAAGAAAATCGGTCTTCGTACAATCCGTCTTGACCGTAGCAAGGACAAGTATGGTCATAACTTCTGCTTCTACCTTAATGGTGTGCCTATCTTCGGTAAGGGTGCTGACTGGATTCTTCCTGACTCACTTATGGGCAGAGTAACAAACGAAACTTATGACTATTACATAGATTCAGCATTGTGCGCAAACTTCAATATGCTTCGTATGTGGGGTGGTGCTTATTACACATCCGACTATTTCTTTGAACAGTGTGATGAAAAGGGTCTTCTTATATGGCAGGACTTTATGTTTGCTTGTCTTATGTATCCATTCTATGAAGATGATTTCCGTGAGAATGTTTTAAAAGAAATCAAGTATCAGATTATGCGTATTAAATCTCATCCATCTCTTTGCTTGTGGTGTGGTAATAATGAGGTTGAAACAATGTTCGCATATATGCCTGAAACAATGAAAATTGTTCAGTGGTATAAAAAATTCTTCTACGAAATCTTAAAAGATGTTGTAACAGACCTTGACCCTGACACACCATACATTGAGACATCACCAATCGGCGAAAGTTTCCGTAAAGGCGTTACTGGTGATGACCATGGGGACACACATATGTGGACTGTATGGCATGGTCAGAAACCACTTAATTATTACAGAACAAGACCTACTCGTTTCTGTAGTGAATTTGGTCTTGAATCATTACCATCAATGGATGCTGTTCGTCAGTTTGCAGAAGAAAGTGATTACTATATCACAAGTGATATTTTCAATTCACATCAGAAATGCAAAAACGGTAACAGAAAGATGCTCTATTATCTTTTGGAAAAATTCTACGAGCCTGAAAAGTTTGAAGATTTGATTTATATGACAAATCTTATTCAAAAAGAATGTATTCAGGATGCAACCGAGCATTGGCGTCGTCATCGTGAGCGTTGTAATGGTTCACTTTTCTGGCAGTATAACGACTGTTGGCAGGCACCGTCATGGTCAAGTGTTGACTATACAGGAAAGTGGAAAGCACTTCAGTATGCTGCTCGTCATTTCTTTGAGCCTGTATGCGTTTCAATTGAAGAAACAGATAAGGATTATAAAATTTACATTCTCAACGATACATTGAAAGAACGCAATGTAAAGGTAAGCGTTTGTCTTTCAACTCTTGATGGTAAAGTGTTATATAAAAACACTAATACAGCCGATTTGACAGTAAAAGTGGATGCAAATGCAAGAGTTATGTTTGAAAAAGGCAATATATCAGGTGATAAGAAGGATATGTTCTTATCAGTTAAGCTTTTTGAAAACGGAAGTGTTATTTCAGAAAGAACAAAGATTTTTGTTCCTGACCGTGACTTAAAGCTTAAAGCAAATACAATACAAAAATCAGTTTCATACGAAAATGGTGAAATCATCGTTAAAATGGTGTCACCTGTATTCTGCCGTAGCGTTATGGTTGATATCGATAATTACAGAGAACCATTCTCTGATAACTATTTCGATTTGCTTCCTAATGAAGAAAAGGTTGTAACAGTAAAGGCGGATAAAATGTATGATGTTACAGTAAAATCACTTGCAGATATTCCAGTAAAAGGCTCAAAGCTCAAAACAGCACTTTTCAGAACAAAGTTCTTTATGGAGCCGGAAAATCTTGCAAACTGGTTCTATTACAGTACTAACTGATTTACCGAAAGGAAGATAATTATGAAAAAAATCATTGCAATATTGTTTGTCTTGGTTATTGCATTGTTTTCATTTGCTGCTTGTAGTAAAGATAAGCCAAATGAAGACGAAACACAGAATAACTTTAAACCAATGGAAGAATTTAACGAAGATAAGTTAAAGGAAACATGGTCAGCAGGTGAAATTACATTTCCAAATGGAAATAAAGTAACAATTCCATGTACTGTTGGTGAATTTATTGAAAAATCAGGACTTAAGGCAAATGCGGCATCACAGTATGAAAATAAGTCAATTAAGTCAGGTGAAACCTTCAGCTTTACATTAGTAGGTGATGATGTTCAGGTGAAAATTTCCTGTCAGAATAAAGGTTCTGATGATGCGAAATATCTTGATGCAACGGTGGTCAGCTTCAATTTCTTTAACGGAACAGAAGGCAACAGACAGATTACGGTTGCAGCAGGACTTACAGTAGGCATTACAAGAGAAGAAGTTGAATCTGCACTTGGTATTCCTGAAGGAAATACATCTGAAGACAGAATGTACACATATAAGGCTGAGATTGAAGATAGCCGAAGAATAAGATTGAATGTGTCATTTAATTCGGATGGTATTGTCAACTCAATTTCATACAGATTAGATAACTAAAAAACAAGAGCATTAGGTTAATCCTAATGCTCTTTGCTTATTTATTATCTTCTTCCATATTATCCAATGCATATTTACAACATTGAAGAACAAGCAAGTTAAACGAAATATTGTTTTTTGAAGCAGTTTCGTTTAATTTTTCGAAAAGTGGTTCAGTAAATCTTACTGTGCGCGGAATATTTGCACTTTTCATTTCGTTATCAATTTTAAACATTTATATCACCAATATTATTTTATACTCATTTTAGGTTATATTTATATAACCACTTTTGGTTGCAATATGTAAAAGTATGTGATATAATGATTATACTTTAAAAGATTAGGAGTGGTATTGTGGTAGGAACAGGAATTAAAAAATTTGCCAAAGAAAATAATTGGCAAGTAAAAAATGGTATTGCTTTTGGTGTGTACCGTGGCTATATGATGTCTATGCAGGAGGGTGCAGGGTGGAAAAGCCTTTCTATAGCTGCACGACTTGAAAGCGAAGATGCAGTAAAATCTGCATATGACCTTTTGAATGATAAGGACATAATGAAAGAATACAGAATAACAAACAGCTCAGTTTCATCTACATCTGCATTGGTTACTTTTTTGGATAATCCAGGAACAATGAAAAAGATGTTTGCTTTTATGGACTCTTTTTGTGATGGTCTTGATTCATTTGGTGCAAAGGGTGCAAATTATTGTAGTTCGTGTGGTCAGGAAGTTTATGATTCAAATGCTGTACCTGCTGTTATGAATGATGTTGTCTATCTTCTTCACGAATCTTGTATGAGTAAGGATGATGAAACAATGAACAGCATAAAGGTAGAAAAAGCAAAAGAGGGTAGTACACTTTTAGGTGCAATTGGTGCGTTTGCGGGTGCTTTACTTGGTTCAATTCCTTGGGCTGTTGCATATTATTTCGGTTGGTTCGTAGGTTGGTTTGGGTTCGTTATTGGTATAACAGCAAAAAAAGGATATGAGCTTCTTCAGGGTAAAGAAAGCCGTGCAAAAGGCTTCATTATAATAATTGCAACATTTATAGGAACATTTTTTGCAGAAAGTATCGCTCTTATGGTGTCAATGGGTATTGCATGGGCACAGGAAGGAATAGATTTTTATGTTCTTGATGTGGTTTATTCCTATTTTTATGTTCTTGCAACAGATACAGAAATTCTAATAGGTGTATTAGGTGAAGTTGCTGTAGGACTTATTTTTGCTGTGTTAGGTATCTGGTCAGTCGTGAAAGATATCTTTAAAGCAACAGGCAAAAAAGCAAATAGATTTATAAGACTTGATAAATAAAAAATTACAGGGTTGAATTTCAACCCTGTTTTTTTATTCACCTATACAAAAATCATCCTGTACAGATACAATTTTAACTTGTTTTATTTCTCCGACAAAACCGTCATTTAATTTGACAGGTGTGTAATTGGCTGTGTATCCGAAATAAACATTGTCCTTTTGCTTTTCTTCAACTAAAACCGAAAGAGTTTTACCAACTTGATTTTCAAGAAATTTGTTTCTTATGTCATTAGCAACAACAGATAATTCGCTAACTCTTTGAGCTTTTGTGCTTTTTGTGTTTTGTTCATCCATTCTGTCAGCAACAGTGCCGCTTCTTCGTGAATAAGGGAAAATGTGTATTTTTTCAAAACCCACTTTTTCAGCAAACTCTTTTGTTATGTTAAAATCTTCGTCATTTTCATAAGGAAAACCAACCATAATGTCGGTTGTAAGAGTACAATCCTTGAATTCACTTCGAAGCTTTTGACATAAACTGAAATACTCGTCACTTGTGTAATGACGATTCATTTTTTTTAGAATTTTATCGCAACCACTTTGAAGAGAAATGTGGAATTGTGGACAGAGTTTTTCGCATTTTGCAAGTCTTTCAATCATTTCATCAGTAATATGGTCAGGTTCAAGAGAGCCTAAACGAATACGCTTGACATTTTCGTTTTCACTTACAGCAAAAACAGCGTCAGCAAGTGTCAATTCACTACCTTTGCCGTATGCAGAAAGATTAATGCCCACAAGTACAATTTCAGTATAACCATTTTCAGTCAAAGCAATTACTTCGTTTTTAATATCATCAATAGGCTTCCAACGGACTCTGCCTCTGGCTTTCGGAATAATACAGTATGAACAG
>JAZQUC010000064.1:0-3011 GCA_045631075.1 Candidatus Fimenecus sp.
CAGACAAGAAGAAATGCTAAAAGTAATGAAATAAGAGCAATTGCAATCTTTAATATTGTTTTTTTCATAATATATTCACCTCGAAATCATTTTATCACACCTACACCCAAAAGGCAAAGAAAAGTTATAAAATTACTTGAAAATATTTTTTCAATATGTTATCATTATTGTAACCGAGAAAATCGGGGTGTGGCGCAGCTGGGAGCGCGCTTGACTGGGGGTCAAGAGGCCGCAGGTTCAAGTCCTGTCACTCCGACCATTATAAAAATTGAAAAGAGGAATTTAAATGAAAAAATTTTTAGCATTATTATTAGCAGTAATTACTTGTCTTTCACTTGTTGCATGTAATAATGACAAACCATCAGAAGACCCAACAGAAAATACAACAAATAAAGCTGAAGTAGCACTTGGTGAAGTGAAAATTACTGCAGAGAATTTTAACGAATATTTTGAATTTGTTGAAGAAGCTTTCTTTACAAAAAATAGCTCCGGAGAAGTTAACGCATTGCGTCAGAGACACTATTACAAATTAAAAGAAGCATATAATATTGATGTTACAAAATCATCAATCAAGCTTGATTACGGATATTCATACACAACAAAAAAAGTTGATATCGACTTTAAAAATGAAAAATTCACACTTGGTGAACAGCTTGGTGAAAAAATGACTGTTCAAAGTTATACAATCAATAAAATTAGCAATATGACATATAAAGATTATGCAATTATGCTTTTACAGCCTGACCACGCATCAAAAGGCGATACACAAATGGTATATTATTCTGATTTCAAAATCAACAGTGTTGAAGGAACATTATATTTAGTTGAACCACACGTTGAGCATGAACATGCAAACTAAACTATAAAAAATTAAAGGTACTCATCTGAGTACCTTTTTTATATATTTTGATGCTCTTAAAAGTTTAAATATTTTACCTGATAAAAATGTTTCAAGTATTTTTGTCATTTCTTCTTCAGACAACTCACTGTTATTTCTCGCATAATAGGTCAAAAAATGAGTCAGAGCACCCGATAATAATACAATGTGGTATGCAAAATGAGGTTGACTTTCAAAATTAGGAATAAACTTATTAAGAAACTTTGTTATAGACTTAAAAATCTCATCAGAAACAAGATTCCCCATATTATTTTTAACGATTGCAGAAACCATTCTTGGATTTTCTTTCATAGTACTAACAAATGCCGAAATAGCTTCATTAGAGCTTGGAATGGAATCAAGTGAAAGTAGTTTTTCTTCATAAGTAGACCTTAACATAAATCTAAACAATTCGTCCTTAGACTCGAAGTAATTATAAAAAGTCTGTCTTGATAAATCAGCTCTACTGCAAATATCCATTATTGATATATCACTATATGGTTTTTCTTCCATCAGGTCTAATAGATTTTCTGTTAACCATTTTTGAGATTTTAAAGCTGTGGGATTATTTCCGTCATACATTGACAATTCTCCTTTATATGTATAAGTTTTTTATGAAATATTGACTTTTTATTAATATTTTGTTAATATTATTCTATATGGTTTACAACTGTCAAACAGATGGTTGTAGATACTCTAAAATCATAAAGGGGTTACGACATATGGCTAAAAAACACATTAATGCCGGTAACGCAAATATTCCTGATTATCAGACACTTAAAGAAATTATCGTTACAGGAGCACAAAAAGGTCAAGATAAAAGACAATTTGTATTCCTTGATAAAAATAAAAATGAATGTGAAAGAAGTTTCAATCAGACATGGAGCGAAATTGCAGCACTCGGTACATTTTTCTATGTTAAAGGTCTTAACGGCAAGAAAAAGATTGCTATCATCGGTGAAAACTGCTTTGAATGGATGATTACATACTACGCAACAATTTGTGGTTGTAACATTACAGTTCCTATGGATGCTAAACTTCCATACGCTGACCTTGCTGACCAGCTTGTCCGTTGTGATTGTGATGCATTGGTTTACACAGCAAAATTCAACAAGGCTGTTGAGGAATTTAAAGCAAATCCTGAAATGCCTGAAATGCAGTATTTCTGTATTGATGATTATAACAGTTTTCTTGAATGTGGTCAAGCATCATTAGATGCAGGAAATAACGACTTTATTAATGCTGAGGTTAAACCTGATGACCTTGCTTGTATTGCATATACTTCAGGTACAACTGCAAAAAGTAAAGGTGTAATGCTTTCACATTATAACATTGCAAGTAACTGTTCTGCTTCTTGTCGTGCACTTAGTGGCAGACATGCTATTGGCTTCTTACCACTTAACCATACATATGCTTGGGTTAGTGGTCTTTTCTCATCATACATTCTTACTGAATGGGGTTACTTATGTGACGGTATCAAGAACATTCAGGGTGATATGAAAAAATATCAGCCATATAATATTTGTGGTGTTCCACTTGTTGTAAATACAATTTATAACCGAATTTGGAAAACAGCAAGAAAAACAGGCAGAGAAGAAGTTCTTAAAAAAGGTATCAAAATCAGCAACACTCTTATGAAGTTTGGTATTGATAAGAGAGCGAAGATTTTCAAGACAATCATTGATAATCTTGGTGGAAACCTTAATATGATTGTTTGTGGTGCCGCTAACCTTGACCCAAAAATTGAAAAAGGTATGCACGATTTCGGTATTGATATTTATAATGGTTACGGACTTACTGAATGCTCCCCTGCTGTTACTTGTAACAGACCTGGTAAATTTAAATTCGGTAGCGTTGGTACTCCGCTTGATTGCTGTGAAATCAAGATTGTTAATCCTGATGAAGAAGGCGTTGGCGAAATCTATGTAAGAGGTACTAACGTTATGCAGGGTTATTATAAAGACCCTGAAGCAACTGCTGCAACATTTGATGGTGAATGGTTGATTACAGGTGACCATGGTAGAATCGACGAAGACGGTTTCTTATTTATGGTTGGTCGAAAGAAAAATCTTATTTGCCTTGCAAATGGTAAGAATGTTTCTCCTGAAGAGATTGAAGACAAACTTTCAAGAAT
>JAZQUC010000065.1:0-3477 GCA_045631075.1 Candidatus Fimenecus sp.
GACTCGATAAGTGCAGTTTCTTCACCACATACGAATGCACCTGCACCTGCTTTGATTCTGAAATCACAAGAAAAGTCAGTACCCATAATATTCTGACCGATAAAGCCTTTTGCCTTTGCCTGGTCGATAGCATTTTGTAATCTTCTGATTGCAAGAGGATATTCAGCACGGACATAAACGATTGCTTCGCAAGCACCAATTGCGAAGGCTGCGATAAGCATACCTTCAATAAGATTATGTGGGTCACCCTCGATAACAGCTCTGTCCATAAATGCACCTGGGTCACCTTCGTCAGCATTACAGATAAGGTATTTCTTATCCCCCGTTGACTGACGAGCAGCATTCCACTTAAACCATGTTGGGAAGCCTGCACCACCACGACCTGCAAGGCCTGAAACCTTGATTTCTTCGATTACATCTTCAGGTGACATTGTTGTAAGAACTTTATTAAGTGCTTTATATCCGTCATCATTTGTGTAATCTTCGATAATTTCAGGATTAATAACACCACAATGACGAAGTGCTATTCTTGTCTGTTTATCTAAAAACTGTTTATCGTCATCGGAAATCTCAAATTCTTTTACTGCTGATAAATCATTATTATTGATTGCTGTTGCGATTTTTTCAGCAATTTCACCATTGACCTTTACAAATCTGTGAAGTCCGTCGTCAGCATAAACATCAACAATAGGCTCAAGGTAACACATACCAATACAACCTGTTACTGTCAACTGATTTTTATTCATATCAAGGTTGGAATTAAGAACATCATAGGCTTTCATAGCCCCTGCAGCAATACCACAGCTACCCTGACCAACTGCAATTTTCATTATTCTTCCTCCCCTGCTTTTTCCTGTAATTCTTTAAAGATAGAAACTGCTTTTTCAGGTGTTAATGACCCATATGTGTCGTCATTTATCATCATTACAGGTGAAAGACTGCAACAACCAAGACAAGCAACATTTTTAAGTGTGAAAAGTCCATCTTCTGTTGTTTCACCGTCTTTAATACCAAGGTACTCATTGATTACCTTTTCAATCTGTAATGAGCCGTTAACGTGGCACGCTGTACCCTGACAAAGCATAATAAGATATTTACCAACAGGCTGTAAACGGAACTGTGAATAAAATGTTGCAACACCCATAATCTTAGTTACTTTAATTCCTGTTCGTTGTGAAATATGTAAAATCACATCAACAGGAAGATATCCGTAAATATCCTGTGCATTTTGTAAAATTGTAATGAGACTTCCCGGAACTGTTGCGTATTTTTCAAGGCAAGGTTCAAGAAGTGAAAAATCCGTCGTATTGTGACAATTACAACTCATAATATACCTCCAAATATGTAAAAACATCTACCCTATATAATAATACAAAATCCCCTATTTTTCAATTAGAATTTTCTTGTAATTTCATTAATAAATTATCGACTTTGATATCAAATAAGTGTATAATATACATATAATAAATTCAAAAAGCAGAATTGAGGTATAAATTTGAAAAAGTATTTATATGAAATGCATTTTCACACCAAAAATACAAGCAACTGTGCCAATGTAAAGGCTGAGATTGCTGTTGAAGAATACATTAAAGCCGGTTATGACGGAATAGTAGTAACCGACCATTTAAGTCCGTCAACATTTATGAAATATGGCAGAGAACTTTTATCATGGAAAAAGAAGGTTGACTTTTTTCTTCGCGGATACAGAGCTGCTAAAGAAACTGCAAACGGCAGAATTCCCGTGCTTTTAGGTATGGAGCTTCGTTTTAAAACAAGCGAGGGTGACAACGATTATCTTGTTTATGGCATTACGGAAGAATTTTTATATTCACACCCTAATATTCTTAATATGAACAGCAAAATATTCTTTGAGTTAGCACAGAAAAAGGGATTATTAGTTTTTCAGGCACATCCGTTCAGAGTTGGTATGAAGGTTACAAATCCTAAATATCTTCACGGTGTTGAAATCTTCAATGGTAACCCAAGACACAATTCAAGCAACGATATTGCTGAAGCCTGGGCAAAAAAATATGACCTTTTGGTCACATCAGGTTCAGATTATCACGAAATTGAAGATTTAGGCTCAGGCGGAATATGGTTTAATAAAGAGATTAAGGATAATAAAACATTGGTTGAAGAATTATTGACAAGAGAATATGAAATTAAAAAGAAATAAAAAACAGTTCCCACATATTTGTGGGAACTGTTTTTGTAAGTTATGATGTCTCAAACAAATTGGAGTTTGTAAGGATAATGCGGAATGCTAAATGCTGAATGCTGAATTGAGGGTCTGCGACGCGATTATATAACAAAACCAATATGGTTATATATGTAGGGGACGATGCTCACATCGTCCCGCTCTCGATTTATCTGCACACTTATTTCGGGCTGCCGTGGTCGTCAGCCCCTACAATATTATTAATTTGGTTGGAATGTAGCGGCGATTCAAGAATCGCCCGAATATTGTTTTTCCGCTCACTAAATCTCTCCCTCAGTCTTTTTCTGCGAAAAAGACAGCTCCCTCATCAGAGGGAGCCAAGATTGGGTTTGTTATTTTTTAAGTTCTACTGCTGCTTTACATTTTGCAACGATATTTGCAGCGTCAAGTCCATATTCATGAAGAAGCTGAACTGCAGGACCTGATTTACCGAATGTATCTTCAACACCTACACGAAGTACAGGTACAGGAACTGTTTCACAAACAACTTCTGCAACTGCTGAACCAAGACCACCGATAACATTGTGTTCTTCTGCAGTAACGATTACACCTGTTTTCTTTGCACTTTCGATGATAATATCACGGTCAATTGGCTTGATTGTTGCCATATTAACAACTCTTGCATTAATGCCTTCTGCCTTAAGCTCTTCATAAGCCATAAGTGCTTCGTTAACCATAAGACCTGTTGCGATGATTGTTACATCGTCACCTTCTTTAAGGACTGTACCCTTACCGATTTCAAACTTATAGTTTTCGTCAAACACTCTTGGCACTGCAAGACGACCAAATCGCATATATACAGGACCGTCGTGCTCTGCTGCTGCCATAACGCAAAGTCTTGCTTCAACATCATCAGCAGGGTTGAGAATTACCATACCTGGAATTGTTCTCATAAGACCGATATCTTCACAACACTGATGGCTTGCACCGTCTTCACCAACAGAGATACCTGCGTGAGTTGCACCGATTTTAACATTAAGGTGAGGATAACCAATTGAGTTTCTTACCTGTTCAAATGCACGACCAGCTGCAAACATTGCGAATGATGATGCAAATACTGTATATCCTGATGCTGCAAGACCTGCCGCAATACCCATCATATTGCCTTCTGCGATACCACAGTCGATAAATTTTTCAGGGTGTTCTTTTTTGAACATTCCTGTCTTTGTAGCAGCAGCAAGGTCTGCATCAAGAACAAGAACCTTAGCATCTGTGTTACCTAATTCAACAAGTGCTTTACCATAAGCGTCTCTTGTTGC
>JAZQUC010000066.1:0-3578 GCA_045631075.1 Candidatus Fimenecus sp.
CCCCTACATTATTTGTTAATTGATTTCACTCTCTCAACCTGACTGAGTACATTCTGTGGAGCAGGTCCACCGAGAGATGTTCTGTCGTTTACGCACTTGTCAAGGTTGATTGCGTCGAATACGCCTTCGTCGAAGATGTCGCAAACTGCCTTGTATTCTTCGAGCGGTAATGTTTCGAGTGTAAGTCCTTTATTAATGCAAAGGGCAACTAATTCACCTGTTGCCTTATATGCGTCACGGAAAGGAAGTCCTTTGCCTACAAGATAGTCAGCACAGTCAGTTGCATTGATAAAGCCACCTGCTGCTGCTTTACGCATATTTTCAGGAAGTGCTGTCATTGTGTCAAGCATTGGGATAAATGCTGTAAGGCACATTTTAACAGTATCGAATGCATCAAAAATTGCTTCCTTATCTTCCTGCATATCCTTGTTGTATGCGAGTGGAAGACCCTTCATCATTGTAAGGAGTGTTGTCAAATCACCAAATACTCGACCTGACTTACCACGGATTAACTCTGTAATATCAGGATTTTTCTTCTGTGGCATAATTGATGAGCCTGTTGAGAATGCGTCGTCAAGTTCAATGAATTTGAATTCCCAAGAGCACCAAAGCACGATTTCTTCTGAAAAACGAGAAAGGTGCACCATAATAATTGAAATAACTGATGCTAATTCCATACAGAAGTCACGGTCAGAAACGCAGTCAAGTGAATTCTGCATAGCACCGTTGAAGCCTAAAGCCTTTGCTGTCATTTCACGGTCTGTGTTATATGTTGTTCCCGCCAATGCACACGCACCAAGTGGTGAATAGTTCATTCTGTCAGTTGCCTGTGCGAGTCTTTCCTTATCACGAAGGAGCATTTCAGCATAAGCCATTAAGTGATGACCGAATGTAATTGGTTGAGCACGCTGAAGATGAGTATATCCCGGCATTACAGCACTTGCATACTGTTCTGCTTTTTTACAGAGAACATCAACAAGTTCAGTAAGTTGATTATAAAGTGCGTCGCATTCGTGACGGAGATAAAGTCGAATGTCAACTGCAACCTGGTCATTACGGCTTCTTGCTGTATGTAATCTTTTTCCTGCTGAACCTATACGAGCAGTAAGCTCACCTTCAACAAAAGTATGGATATCTTCGGCATTTGGGTCGATTTCCAATTCTCCGCTTTCGATTTCTGACTTAATAGCTTTAAGTCCGTCAGTAATCTGTGTTAAATCCTCTGCAGAGATAATTCCCTGTGCGCAAAGCATTGCAGCGTGAGCTAAACTACCGTCAATATCTTCCTTATACATACGGCTATCAAATTTTATTGATGAGTTAAAGTCGTTGGTTTTTGGGTCGATTTCTTTTGAAAATCTGCCTTTCCAGAGTTGCATAATTGTCACCTTTATTTTAGTCTATATTAGCACAATACGACAAAGACTTTTTCTGTCCTTGTCGTTGTTTTGTTAAATCATTGTAGGGGACGTCGACTCGGCGTCCCGCAACAAATCACATATTTACTAACGGGCTGCCGTGGTCGTCAGCCCCTACATTATTAGTTTTCTTCTCTTTGTTTATCTAACAATGCCTTAACCTTAATTGAAAGACCAAAGAGGTTAATAAAGCCTGCTGCGTCCTTCTGGTTGTAAGCACCACCGTCATCACCGAATGATGCAACGTTTTCATCATAAAGTGTGTATGGAGATGTAAGACCTGCGTTGATAATGTTACCCTTGTAAAGCTTGAGTTTAACGTCACCTGTTACTGTCTTCTGTGTTTCGTCAACGAAAGCAGAAAGAGCTTCACGAAGTGGAGTGAACCAAAGACCGTTGTAAACAACTTCACCGAATTTCTGTGCTACAAGCTTCTTGTAGTGCTGTGTATCACGGTCAAGACAAATCATTTCAAGGAGTTCATGAGCCTTGTAAAGAATTGCACCACCTGGTGTTTCATAAACGCCACGAGATTTCATACCAACAAGACGGTTTTCAACGATATCAAGAAGACCGATACCGTTAGCACCACCAACTTCGTTGAGCTTTTCAACGATTGAAAGAGCGCTCATTTCAACGCCGTCAATAGCTGTTGGAACACCTTTTTCAAAGTGGATTGTGATGTATGTAGGAACATCAGGAGCATTTTCAGGTGAAACGCTCATTTCAAGGAAGCCATCCTTGTTGTACATTGGTTCATTTGCTGGGTCTTCAAGGTCAAGACCTTCGTGTGATAAGTGCCATACGTTCTTATCCTTTGAATAGTTTGTTTCACGGTTAATTTTAAGTGGGATGTTGTGAGCTTCTGCGTATTCGATTTCTTCTTCACGAGAAACGATATCCCATTCACGCCAAGGAGCAATGATTTCCATTTCAGGAGCAAGAGCCTTTAATGTAAGTTCAAAACGAACCTGGTCATTACCCTTACCTGTACAACCGTGACAGATAGCGTCTGCGCCTTCTTTGATTGCGATTTCAGCAAGTCCCTTTGCAATACAAGGACGAGCATGTGAAGTACCTAAAAGATACTGTTCATATTCAGCACCTGCTTTAAGGCAAGGCCAGATATATTCTTCAACATATTCTTCTTTAAGGTCAAGAACATAGAGCTTTGAAGCACCTGTTGCAAGAGCCTTTTCTTCAAGTCCGTCAAGTTCAGTACCCTGACCAACGTCACCTGAAACTGCGATAACTTCGCAATTGTTATAATTTTCTTTAAGCCAAGGGATGATGATTGATGTATCAAGACCACCTGAATAAGCTAAAACTACCTTTTTGATATCTTTCTTTTCCATTGTATATTCCTCCGAAAAAATGAGTTATAAATTGTGCAAAATGCAGTATGGGATATATTATACACACTTTTTGAATATAATCAAGTGTTTTTGAAGATTTTTTCAAGAATTTTTGTATTTTTATGCACTATTTTGCATAATAAATGAATATTAATACGGTTTTTATGCATTTTTATTACATATTTTGCATATTTTATGCATTTATACACATTTTAATGCATAAAACTGATACATCGGTAAATTTTCATCGGTAATTATTATGCAAAATCACACATATAAATTGAGAGTTTATTGGGATAATTCGGATTTCGTAATTAAGGAACTGCGTTGCGATTATAAAATAATAACCGATAAATTGGAGTTTAGCGATGACATTGATTTGGTGATGTACTCTTGTAGGGGACGATGCCTTCATCGTCCCGTTCCAAAGCGTACCATTTATTTATTGCGGGCGGATGAGGGGTGCGGATGTCCGGTGGACACCTCTGCGAAGCAGAAGCACCGACCGAACCGGCAGGTGAGACTCATCCGCCCCTACATTTATGGTCAATATTAATAATCAATTACCCCGATAAATTATAATTTGAATGATTATATTGAAAACGGGTCGTCGGGGACGCCGACCCCTACGAAAAGTTTCATTATCATATAAGAAATACAGATGAATAATGAAGTATTGCTACGCAATATGAAGTAATCTTCGATTATGAAGTATTTGTCTTCGACAAATATGAAGTGAAGCAAATCCTTAATATGCCGTAAGGCATACTTCATAGCGTAAGCTACTTCATATCCGTCAGGATAC
>JAZQUC010000067.1:0-11500 GCA_045631075.1 Candidatus Fimenecus sp.
GCTCGTGTAATGTCACTTCAGGACCCATTTGCAAAAATGAGTAAATCTGACCCTAATCCAAAGAGTTACATCTCAATGCTTGATGATGATAATGTGATTGTAAAGAAAATCAAGAGTGCAGTTACTGACTCTGAAGCAAAAGTTCGTTATGCTGATGGTAAAGATGGCATCAATAACCTTATGGGTATTTATTCTTGCTGTACAGGTCTTTCATATGAACAGATTGAAAAGGATTTTGACGGTAAGGGTTATGGTGATTTCAAAGCAGCAGTTGCAGAAGCAGTTGTTGAGGAACTGCGTCCGTTCAAGACAGAATTCAATCGTCTTGTTAATGATAAGGCATATCTTAACGAATGTGCAAAGAATGGTGCTGAAAAGGCAAGTCGTTTTGCACAGAGAACACTTAATAAAGCAATGAAGAAATCAGGATTATATCAATTATAATTTAATAATGTACGATAGGGCGGGGTTTTGACCCCGCTGATTTTTTTCAAATGTTAATATTGACATTATTTTCTGCAAATTCTATAATATTCTTTAGAAAATAAACATAAGAAGGTCTGTGAAAATGATAGGTAAATTAAGATTTTTAATTGCTGTGATTGTTGGCAAGGTTTCAGCATTTTTGCTTGATAAGATTTTTAAAAGAGGTACAAATACACCAGGTATAATTATGCTTAAAATTTGTCCCGATGCTCTTTCTCGTTTTATTATGCCAAGAACGACAATTTGCGTTACAGGTACAAACGGAAAAACAGGTACTTCAAATCTTTTAACACATATTATACGTAATAGTGGAAAAACGGTTGTGAATAATTCAAAGGGTTCAAATATGGCACCTGGATTGGCGTCTGCCCTTGTAACACAATGCACATTGGGGGGTAAGGTTACTGCCGATGTTGCTGTCCTTGAGGTTGATGAGCGTTCATCACAGTATATATATACTGAATTTACACCGGATTATATTCTTTGTACAAACCTTTTCCGTGACTCAATTATGCGAAATGGTCACAGCGGTTTTATTTTCGATAAAATCAATGACTATTTAAGTGAAAAAACAACGCTTGTGCTTAATGGTAACGACGGTATTTCAGGTCTTTTAGGTGAGGGTGTTTGTGACAGAGTTTTTTATTCAGTAAATAAAACGGAAAGAAGTACAGAAACTTGTGTCGACACAGTTTGTGATTTGATTGCTTGTCCAAAATGTAATCATAAGCTTGATTACGAATTTTTCCATTACAACCATATTGGTGTGCCGAAATGCTCACATTGTGGTTTCTCTATGTCTGAAAGTAGATTCTTCGCAAGTGATGTTGATTTCCAGAATGGTACTTTTGTATTTAACGGTGACAAGGGTGAAAGTGTAGTTCTTCCATTCCAGAAAGGCAATTTCTTTAATGTGTTTAATATTACAGGTGCTTGTGCTGTCTGTCGTCTTATGGGAATAAGCGTTGAAAAAATCGCAGACAGCATTGAGGACTTGTCATCAAAAACAGGCCGTTTCCAGGAAAAGAAATATAACGGTGTTGAAGTAATTTCAATGCTTTCAAAAAATCAGAATCCTATTTCCTGTTCACAAAGTCTTAAATACCTTGACAGTACAGATACAGAAAAGGATGTGGTCCTTCTTATTACTGACTCAAATGACAAGGTTCACGGCCACGAAGATATTTCCTGGATTTATGACACAGACTTTTCACCACTCAACAGCGGAAATGTAGCAACAATTTATGTAGGTGGCAGTCGTTGTTACGATGTTGCAAACTGTCTTGAAATCAAGGGTGTTGATATCAGCAAGCTTGTGCTTTTTGAAAATTATGATGAGCTTGCAGCAGAAATCAGTAAAAAGAGCATTGTTGGCAGAAGTGTTGTAGTGTATTTTGAGCTTTATGCAACAAGTGTTGTTGAAAAAATAAAAAACGCATTAGCACAGAAAGGGGATAAATAATCATGGCGAAAATGGTAATTGAAGTTCTTTATCCCGAATATAATAATCTTTATGGCGACCGTGGAAACGCAGAGTATCTTAAAAAGAAACTCACTCTTGGCGGTTACGATGTAGAAATTGTTGAAACATCACTTTATAATGAACCTGCGTTTATAAATAACAAGGTTGATTTTCTTCTTATTTCTCCTTGTCAGGAAAAGCATCAGATTGTTGAAATAGAAGAATTGAAAAAATACAGTGATGCAATTAAAAATAGAATTGAAAATGGCGGAATAATTCTTGCAACCGGTAATGCCTTTGAACTCTTTGGTGAGTACATTGAAAACGACAAGGGTGAAAAGATAGAGTGTCTTGGATTTTATCCATACTATGCAAAGCAGTTTTCAAAGTTAAGATATAATGACAGCAGTGTTGGTGAGCTTGACGGAATGGAGATTGTAGGCTTTAAAAATCTGTTAAGCCATTCTTATGGTGAAAATCCAAAACCATTTCTCAATATGAAAAAAGGTGCAGGAATGAACCCTGACAGCAAAATCGAAGGTGTCCATGATAATAACCTTTTCGCAACTTATCACACCGGACCGATTCTTCCACTTAATCCACAATTTGCAGATTACCTTATTAAACTTGCAGATGAAAATTATGTAAGTGTAACTCTCGAATTCGAAAATCAGGCATATGATAATCGAATTGAGGAACTGTTAGATTAATAATAAAAATGGCAGGGATATAAACCCTGCCTGTTTTGTTATATAAATTGGAGTTTGTCGGGAAATTCGCGTAGTGGCAGGCTTCCACGCCTGCATTATCAGTGCAGAACGCAAAGTGCAGAGTGCAGAACGAAGGAACTGCGTTGCGATTATAAATATAACCAATATGGTTATATATGTAGGGGCGGATGCCCTTCATCCGCCCGCAACAAATATACATTATACTTTGGAACGGGACGATGAAGGCATCGTCCCCTACAATATTATTAATTTAGTAGGAATGTAGGGGCGATTCACGAATCGCCCGAATAAGGTTACCTACACACTTTTGGACGGGTCATTCTTGAATGACCCCTACAAGATTACATTACCATATAAAAGACACCGACAAATTATAATTTGAATGATTATATTGAAAACGGGTCGTCGAGACGCCGACCCCTACAAATTGTTTTCTCCGATAAATTATAATTGTTATTTTGATTATCATTTGAATTGTTTTATAAAATTTGACTTTACACTAAATATTTTGATATAATTAAATATTACAAAAGAAAAATATCAGGTGATATTATGCAAACAGTAAAAGTTTCAGCATCAAAAGAATATATGGTAAATATCGGGACAGGATTTCTTGCGTCAATTGGTGAAAAAATCCGTGAAATCAAACCGCTTTGCAGAGTTGTTCTTGTTTCAGATGATACGATTTTTTCTCTTTATGGTGAAAAAGTAAAAAAGAGTCTTACTGATTGCGGTTATTCGGTTTGTGAATATGTTTTTCCACATGGTGAGGAATCAAAATCATTTGAAAATTATGAAAAGATTCTTAATTTCAGTGCAGAAAACAGCATTACAAGAACTGACCTTTTTGTAGCTCTCGGTGGCGGTGTTACAGGTGACCTTACAGGATTTATAGCATCTTCATATCTTCGTGGTGTTGATTTTATACAGATTCCTACAACTGTACTTGCTATGGTTGACTCATCTGTGGGTGGCAAAACTGCAATAAACTTAAAAGCAGGGAAAAACCTTTGTGGTGCATTTTATCAGCCAATCGGTGTTTTTGCTGATTGTGAAACACTGGATACCTTACCTAAAGAAACATTTAATGAAGGTTGTGCCGAAATTATTAAATACGGTATGATTTGCGATAAGGAATTTTTAGAATTTTTAAAGAATAATTCTATAAAAGATAATATTGAATATGTAATTAAGCGTTGTGTGGAAATTAAAAGAGATATTGTAAATCGTGATGAATTTGAAAATGGCGAAAGAAAACTTCTTAATTTTGGCCATACAATCGGTCACGCTATTGAAAAATGCAGTAACCTTTCGATTTCTCACGGAAATGCCGTTGCAATCGGTATGGCAATTGCAACAAAAGGCTCTTATGAAACAGGTATGAGTGAAGAAGACTTTTCAGATATTCTTCTTTCTATACTCGAAAAAAATAACTTGCCGACAACTTGCGATTTTTCTGCAGAAGAACTTTACAAAGCATCGCTTTTAGATAAAAAGAGAAGTTTTGACACAATGTCAATAATAGTTCCCGATAAATTGGGCGTTTGCAAAATTGTGGAACTTCCTGTTGAAGAATTACAGAATTTTATTGAAAAAGGTATGAATTGAATGACTGTAAAATGTACACCATCTGTGATAAGTGGTACAATCAGAGCAATTTCATCAAAATCTCATGCACACAGAGTGCTGATTTGTGCTGCACTTTCTCAAAACAGAACAAAGATTTACTGTAATGTGATGTCAAAAGATATCGCAGCAACTATTGATTGTCTTAAATCAATGGGAACAGAAATATCTGTTGATGGTGACATTATTACTGTTATTCCGAAATCATTTAATGCAAAAGCAGATATCGACTGTAATGAAAGTGGCTCAACATTACGATTTTTGATGCCATTGGTGTCAGCACTTGGAATTGATACAACAATTTCAGGCAGCGGACGATTACCACAAAGACCTATTTCACCATTAAAGGAAGAAATGGAGCAAAAGGGAGTAACATTTCATACTGACAGTAAATTTCCTTTGCATTTAACAGGAAAATTAAAGTCGGGTGAATATGAAATACAAGGAAATATAAGCTCACAGTTTATTACGGGACTTTTATTTGCATTACCTTTACTCGACGGTGACAGCAAAATAAAACTTATTCCGCCTGTTGAGTCAAAGTCATATATTGACATTACAATTTCCGTGGTTCGTCAATTCGGAATTGAAATCGAAGAAAAAGAAAACCTATATATAATAAAAGGAAATCAGAAATATATTTCACCTGAAGAAATGAAAGTTGAAGGTGACTGGTCAAATGCATCGTTTTTCCTTTGTGCAGGAGCTTTGAATGAAAAAGGTGTAACTGTAACCGATTTGGATATGAACTCACCTCAAGGTGACAAAAAAATTATTGAAATTTTAAAAAGTATGGGTGCTGATGTGAAAATCAGCGGAAACGAAATTACTGTTAAGAAGAATGAACTTAAAGGTGTAACAGTTGATGCATCTGACATTCCTGATTTAGTGCCGATAATTTCTGTTGTTGCAACAGCATGCAAAGGTGATACAAAAATAACCAATGCAGGTCGTCTTCGCATCAAAGAAAGTGACAGAATAAAGTCGGTGGTTGATATGCTTTCGTCAGTTGGTGCAGATGCAGAAGAAACAACAGACGGAATAATTATTCGCGGTGGTAAAACTTTAGCAGGTGGCATTGTTAATGGCTATAACGACCACAGAATTGTAATGTCAGCATCAATTTTATCGTGTCTTTGTGAAAAAGATGTAATTGTAACAGACGGTAATGCAGTTGAGAAGTCATATCCTGATTTTTTTGCTGATTTTAACAAAATGGGAGGTAACGCAAATGTCTTCAATGATAGGCAATAAAATTAAAATATCAGTTTTCGGTCAGTCTCATTCTAAAGCAATTGGCGTTGTGATTGACGGACTTCCTGCAGGAAAGAAAATTGATATGGATAAAGTAAATGAATTTATGGCAAGGCGTGCTCCTGGAAAAAATTCACTTTCCACACAAAGAAAAGAAAGTGATACACCCGAAATTTTGTCAGGACTTGTGAATAATGTTACTTGTGGTGCGCCACTTTGTATGGTTATATATAATGAAAATCAGCATTCAGCGGATTATAATAATATAATTGATATGCCACGACCATCTCATGCGGACTATTCGGCATACATTAAGCATAACGGCTTTAATGATGTTTCAGGTGGTGGTCATTTTTCAGGCAGACTTACAGCACCACTCTGTTTTGCAGGTGCAGTATGTATGCAGTTGTTAAATGAAATGGGCATCGAAATTCAGTCACATATTCAAAAAATCAAAAATGTCTGTGACGATAAAATTGATTTAGTGAATATCGGTAATTGGAATACAAGTGAGAAGGATTTTCCTGTAATCAGTGAGGAAAAAGGAAAACTTATGATTGCAGAAATCGAGAAAGCAAGAGAAAACGGTGACTCGGTCGGAGGCGTAATTGAATGTGCCGTAACAGGTGTTAAGGCTGGTTTCGGTGAGCCTATGTTTGACGGAATTGAAAACCAAATTGCAAAAAACATCTTCGGTATTCCTGCAGTAAAAGGTATTGAATTCGGCAACGGATTTTCGGCAACTGACCTTTACGGTAGTGAAAATAACGACGAATTCTGTGTCCTTGACGGCAAAATCTGCACAAAGACGAACAATTCAGGCGGAATAAACGGCGGTATTACTAACGGTATGCCGGTTGTTTTCAGAACTGCAATCAAACCAACTCCGTCAATTTTTAAAGAGCAGAACAGTGTAAGCCTTAAAAATAAGACAGAAGAAAAACTGCAGCTTAAAGGAAGACACGACCCGTGTATTGTTCAGCGTGCAGTTCCTGTGGTTGAAGCAGTCACAGCAATAACATTGTTAGACATAATTCTTTAATAAGGTGAACCAATATGTACGGACTTTTAGGTGAACATTTATCTCACAGCTTTTCACCGCAAATTCATTTAGCCCTTGGCAACGAGAATTATCATCTTTTTGAAATATCATCCGAAAATCTTGAAAGGTTTTTGGATGATAAAAACTTCAAAGGATTGAATGTGACAATTCCATATAAAAAAGCAGTTATACCGTTTCTTGATGAGATTTCACCAGAAGCTGAAAAAATCGGCGCAGTTAACACTATAACTGTCCGTGACGGTAAGCTTTATGGAGATAATACGGACTATTATGGCTTTATGCATATGGTGGAAAAGTCAAAAATCACCGTAAAGGATAAGAAAGCACTTGTGCTTGGTAGTGGTGGTGCATCATTGACAGTCCAGACTGTCCTTCGTGACCTTGGTGCAAAGGATGTACTTGTGGTTTCCCGAAATGGTGAAATTAACTATACTAATATATACGATAACACGGATACAGACATTATGGTGAATACAACACCTGTTGGAATGTATCCCGATAATATGAACAGTCCTGTTGATTTGAGCAGATTTTCAAAGCTCTGCGGTGTTCTTGATGTGGTGTATAATCCGTTGAAGACAAAATTCATTATGGATGCAGAAAAAATGAAAATTCCTACTGCCTCAGGACTTTCAATGCTTGTGGCTCAGGCAAAAAAAGCACATGAAATATTCTTTAATACAGTTATAGACGATGAAGCCTGTGACAAAATCGAGAAGGTTCTTCGTTTGCAAATGTCAAATATTGTCTTAATCGGTATGGCGGGGTGCGGCAAATCAACAATTGGTAAAATTCTTTCACAAAAACTCAATAAAGAGTTTATTGATACTGATGAGATGATAGAAAAAGCAGAAAATAAGTCTATACCTGAAATTATTGAAAAACTTGGTGAAGACTTTTTCCGTTGTGCCGAAAACCTTGCTGTTAATATTGCAGGTAAAGAAAAAAGTCGCATAATTGCAACAGGTGGTGGCATCATAACACGACCTGAAAACTATATGCCACTTCATCAAAACGGAATTATCGTTTTTATCAATCGTGACGGTGATAAGCTGGATACAAGAGGCAGACCACTTTCACAAATGCATGGCGTAAAGGCATTGTATGAAAAAAGAATGCCGATTTATCGACAATTTGCAGATATAGAGATTGACGGAAACGGTACACCTGAACAAGTGGCTGACATAATTATTAAGGAGCTTGAACAATTATGAAAATCCTCGTAATAAACGGACCAAATATAAATATGCTTGGTATTCGTGAGCCTGGTATTTACGGAAATCAGAATTATCAGATGCTATTGACGCTTATTGACGAGTGGGCAAATGAACTTAGTTGTGACGTTGAATGTTTTCAGTCAAACCACGAGGGTGAAATCGTTGACGAAATTCAACAAGCTTATGGTCAGTTTGACGGAATTGTAATTAACCCTGCAGCATATACTCACACAAGCATCGCAATTCTTGATGCACTAAAATCAGTGGGTATCCCTGCAGTCGAAGTCCACATTTCCGATATAACAAAGCGAGAAGATTTCCGACAAATCTCTTATGCAGGTATGGCGTGTGAACATCATATAATAGGAAAAGGTTTTGACGGCTATAAATTAGCGTTGGAATACCTTTGCGAAAAATACAACTAAAATCATAACGGAGTTTTTTGCTCCGACATTGTTGTAATGTAAATTCTTATTATAAAATATTTTGTGTAAAAGGTGGTGCGATAATGAAAAAACTTTTCTCCGTATTTATGATAATTTGTCTTGCAATTTCATTTATCCCAAGGTATAACATCTCAGCACGTGCAGTTTCAAATTTTGAATATGATGACAAGACAAAAACACTTACAATTCATAGTGATGCTTCATATGATAAGGCGTTGTGGGCTGAATATGGTGAAAAAGCAGAAAAGCTTGTCATCAGTGAGAATGTAACAAGCCTTGAAGGAGTTGAGTTATCATTTTGCACAAACATTTCTGAAATTGTGGTGGAAAAGAATAACGAGAATTATGTAACGGACTCACAAGGACTTTTGTTGGGTGACGATGGAACAGTTCTTGTTATGTGTGCCGATGCAAAAACTATTAAAATTCCTGCAACTGTAACAGAAATCACAAAAGGTGCGTTTGCTTCCTGTACATCGCTTGAAAGCATTGATGTTGACGATGACAATACCGAATTTTTCAGTGATGAATTTGGTGTGTTATATAATAAGGATAAAACAATGCTTATCCGATATCCTGATGAGAGCGAAAGAGAGTCATATATAATTCCCGAAACAGTTGTTGTCATCTGGGACAGTGCATTTGAAGATAGTGATAATCTTACAAGTATGATTATTCCTGATAGCGTTGTAACAATAGGTGAAAGTGCCTTTGAAGATTGCGACGGAATTGTGACACTTAAACTAAGCAATAACCTTGCCACAATTGGTGCATATGCCTTTCTCGATTGTACTGAAATCACAGAACTTATAGTACCTGATAGTGTTACTGAATTGGGTGAAGGTGCATTCGAAGATTGTGCAGGATTGGTAACAGTTTTAATAGGAAATGGACTTGAAATAATCAGTGAAAGTGCATTTGAGGATTGTGACGAGATTGTAAATCTTACATTGGGTAATAATATAGTTGTAATCGATGACTATGCATTTTACGATTGTCATAAACTTACACATCTTGTGATTCCTGACAGCGTTGTGAAAATTGGTGAAGGTGCGTTTGAAGATATTATGAATCTCAAATCAGTAACTTTCGGAAAGAGTGTGCAGGTAATCGGCGAGTGCGCATTTGAAGATTGTGATAATCTTAAGGAAATAATCTTACCTGAATGCGTCGTAACAATTGGTGAACGAGCATTTTATGACTGTTATTCACTTGAAAGTATTGTAATAGGTAAAAATGTTTCATCTGTAGGTGCTTTTGCATTCAGCGGTTGCTATAAGCTTTTGAATTTCTATTTTACAGGCTCACAGTCAGAATGGAATAAAGTTCCGAAAGAGATAAGAGACTTTGTGACAGTTATGCAATCAACAGTTTATTATAACTGCTCACCAAAAGGTGAGGCGTACAGATTCGCGATTTCTAATCCGTCAAGATATACCATAAAATATAAAGACGGAATTGTTCTTCATACAAAGGATAACGGAATGTTTCCCGAGAATGTAGAAATCAAATGGTCGTCAAGTGATAAAAACTTTGATACAGAAATGTCAACAGACGGAAAAGACCTTACAATAGTATCAAAAAACAATGGTCGCACAACACTTACTGCAACAATTTACGATGATAATGGAACGGCTGTGGCAATGGATACTATTGTTATGTATTCAAAAGCAAGCTTCTTCGATAAAATCGGTGGTTTTTTCCGCAACCTTTTCGGTGCAATAACAATTTACGATGAATAAAACTTAACAAGTAATGGTAGGGCGGGGTCTTGACCCCGCCGCTTTTCTATACACAAATTATAATTGTCGGGGTCGCGTAGTGGTAGGCTTCCATGCCTGCAATTATTTTAAATTATAATTTATTGGGATGAAAGCGCCCCTTGTCAAAGGGGAGAGGTCCACGAAGTGGCGAGGGGATTCCTGTTGTTGTATAATGAATCCCTCCACCGCTAACGCGGTCCCCCTCCCTTTAACAAGGGAGGCTTGTATCTTCCCTACAAACTCCAATTTATCGAACTCATTTATTTGATAATGTTAACTTGATTGAGAATTTTGAACTACGCATTACGAATTGCCTTTATCATTTACAAAACACGTGCTTACCGATTGTTGTTACAACTGGTCTTGTTCTAATCCACTGATTGCTTGTTTTTGCAGGATTATAATAGTATATAGCACCACCTGTAGGGTCCCAACCATTAATGGCATCTCTTGCAGCTTTTCGTGATGTGTCATTAGGTGCGACATTCCAGTTACTGTCTCTTACTGCAGAAAAAGCACCTGCCTGATAAACTACACCTGAAATCGAATCGGGAAATGATGAGTGTTGGACTCGGTTGAGCACAACAGCACCAACTGCAACCTGACCCGTATAGCTCTCACCTCGAGCTTCAGCTGCGATTACTTTTGCAAGAAGATATATGTCGTTGGAGCTGTATCCGTTTGTAGATGATGACGAGCCTGAACCAAGGCCTAAATATAATAATGTTTTAGGACCTGCAATACCGTCGGCAGTGATTCCGCAGTTTTTCTGGAACTGACGAACAGCCTTTTGCGTTGCAGTACCATAAACTCCATCAACCGAACCGTTGTATAATCCTAATGAGCGAAGCTTTTGTTGAATTTGTCGAACCTCTTGTCCTCGTGAACCAAGACTTGAAAGTGTTTGCGTATTCTCATAAACAAAACCAATAGCTGTAATAACCATTGCATTTAATAGTATGATAGCAACAATCTGCCATAAAATTTGTTTTTTGCTTCTGTTTTCTTTCCTTGTGTCCATAAAACAATCTCCGAACATAATGTATTTGTTAGATATTATTCCATCAGAAAAAGTATTTATGCAAACTGACCAAAAATTGCTAATAACATATGATGAAATGCACAAAATCTATAAAGCTGAAAAAATTTAAAAAAAATTAAAAAAAATTGTTGACAAGTCTGTTGTGTTGTGATATTATATCAAAGCTGTCCGCGAGAGATAAACGAGCGACACGAAAAAAACTTAAAAAAGTTTAAAAAAAGTGTTGACAACCTTTCGGAGTTTTGATATAATGAAACTCCACCCGCAAAAAACGGGTAGGACACAAATCTGAACCTTGAAAATTAAACAACGACGAGATAAAAAGGAACCCTGTAGATTCTTTGAGGGTATAAGATACTCAACAGAGAAATACAAGAAACAGTAATTCTTTTGGATAACAAAAGAGTTAA